>JBARDK010000124.1:0-10052 GCA_049795075.1 Nitrosotalea sp.
AAGTAGCACTATCCAAGTTGTGTCTTGCTGCAAAAGAGGAATACTTTTCTTACCATACACAACAAGTCCTATCAATGGGACTATTTGGTCGCTCAAAGAAGGAATCAGAAGAAGCTGCAAAAGAAACGGTTCAAGTAAAGACCACAGAACAGATTCAAAAAGAACAATTGCAAAATGAGATAGGCCAATTGGAAAAAGAGATTCAGGAAAGTGCTCTGATGTTAGAATCATGCGCCAGAGAGACTGAATGTGTAAAAACAGAACTTGATACCATTACAAAAGAAAGCAAGACTACAAAAGAAGAGCTTGCTTCCTTAAGAATAGAAATTACTTCAATTAGGACAGAACGAGAATCACACATGGAACAGATCAAGAATGCCAAATCTGATCTTGAGATGGTAAAATCTCAGTACAATCAAAGAGATGTAGACGTGATCAAACAACAAATTCAGCAAGTAAAGGATGAGTTGGCTTCAATTAATTCTCAAAAAGAAAGCAAGCTTGTTGAACTTGAAAAAATCCAGTCAGAAATATCAGATGCCAAGAAAGAGAGGGGCGAAACAGATACTGCCGTGCAAAAAGCAAAGATGGAGATTGATTCTTTGAAATCCCAACAAGAATTAAAGAAAAAAGAGATACTAATAACCAAAAATGAATTAGAATTCATAGAGAAAGAACTTTCCACAGTTGGCAAAAAGGACGACTCTAGGAAAATTGTAGAGGCGGCTGGTGCTGTAGCAGCTGCACTAAATTCAAAGTATGAATCGGTAAAAAAAGAGTTGGAAATAGTAAAGACTGCACTGGCTCGAACAAGAGCAGAATACGAGACAGTCAAAAATGAGCTAAGCCTGCTTAAAGCCAAGTCTGAGAGCCAAGACGTTACAAACCAGTCCTAAAACTTTTCACTTGATATGAACTACAGTTTTCGAGGCAGATCTGCTCAAAAATATGGCAAGCCCAATTGATGCAATGGAAACAATTGTGGCAATAAGAAATATCAGGTTGTAAGAGTCCGGAGTTGGAAACGTGCCAACTATACCGGGCAGCGAAGTCTTGTGAGTTTGCATGAACATTCCAGCCATTGCAGGCCCCACTGACGCACCGATTATTCTAATCAAGGTGCTCATCCCCAATGATACACCTACGTTTTGTTTTGGTGTTGCAACCATGATTACATTCATTGCACCTACATTGGTAAGTGATAAGCCTGTAGATAATATTGCAAGACTTATCGAGATCATAAACTCTGTTGAATGATACATGAAAAGACTGGCAAACCCCGCAGCACTGATTATACTGCCAATTATTATTGGCTTTGTAGATCCCATCTTTGATATGATAAAACCAGAAGTTGGACCAAAGATTAGCAGAACAAGAGCAAATGGGAGTTGTACGTTTGTAGTGGCCACTGGATCTGCCCCAAACCCCAGTGGTACTGGGCTTCGAATCAGTACCGGTATGGTCTGAAAAACCATGAACATTGACATGCCTACAATCATTATCAGTATGTTTGATGGAAGTATTGTCTTGTTGAGAAGTATTTTGAGATCTACTAGCGGATGTTTTGATCTCTTTTCAATTATTGCAAAGAGAACCAAGTAAACAATTCCAATCACGACCAGACCTATCATAGTAGAAGACCCTACCGAGTCGCCTGTCTCGACAAAGGTCAGGGCCATCAAAAATGCAGTTACAGATACTGCCAGAGTCACAGCGCCCTGAATGTCAATGCCATTTTTTGGCACGATCCTGTGTTCTGTGGGGTTTTCAACCTTCCATTGAGGATGAATCTCATCTACATGTATGAATCTCTTGATTACTACTATCAGTGCAAGTGCAATTGGAATTATTGAGAAGAAAGTAGATTGCCAACCATAGTTTTGAATCAAATGTCCTCCTGCGACTAGTCCTATTACTGCCCCTCCGGCAAACATTGAAGTTATTATTCCCTGCCCTATTGCAAGTTTTTTTATCGGAAATTGTTCTCTTATCATTCCAAAAGCTATTGGAAACATGGACATTCCAATTCCCTGTATTATTCTGACTGCTAGCATCTCGTAGATATTTGTGACAAAACCTCCCAGGGAAACACCTATTGTATAAATTACCACGATAACAAGCAGCATCTTTTTCTTTCCATAGATGTCAGACATCTTGCCTGCAATTGGAGTCATTATTGCTCCAGCCAGAAGATATGTTGTTAGGATCCATGATGACGTGCTATAAGAAATATGAAAATCTTTTATCAGATCAGGAATTGCCGGTACAAGCATTGTTTCTGCATACATGGCCATTGTTGCAAGCAAGCTTAGAATTATGAGTGTCTTCCATGCTCGGGAGGATATCTTATCAGAAGTATCTTCGGGATGCTTCGACATTACCATTTTATTTTATCCTCTATTTTTCTTTGAAACTTCCACTGGTATGTCAATCTCAAAATATGTTGACAGATTTTTTGATATCTTGCGCAGTGTCTCCAATGTGGTTTCAAGTTTGTCTTCTGATATATCTTTGGCAGAAACTTTTCTTATGTAAATGGCACACTCTGTCATTGAATTCCATAAAGAATCTGCTTTTTGTGTTAGGTAGATTCTATTTACTCGCCTGTCCTTTGAGTCTGGTTTTCTTTTGAGCAGTCCTTCTTTTTCCATTTTGTCAATTATTGGCACCAGTGTAGCACCTTCAACTCCCACCTTGTCTGCAATCTCCTTCTGAGTCAGGCCTGGTTGTTGTACCAAGGATGCGACTACACGCCACTGACTAAGTGTTACTCCTACATTTCTTCTAAGTTCTAAATCCAGTGCTTTTTGAAATGCCTTTGCGGTATTGTTTACTACAAATCCCACACTAGATTCAAAATCATATTTTGCCATATCAATAGACACCTAATGATTAGTCATCTAACTATTATAAACTTAAGCCCAAGCGATCTCTTTATATCTTCCAGCAAGCCTGAATCGTATCTGTGACAAAAAAAGAACTAGACGTTGTTGGCGTCAAAATCCTAGAACAAAATGGCATCAACATAAAGGAATTGATCAACGCACTAGTTCACAACGCATCAGTTGAGTTTACTGCTTATTACTATTTTACAAATCTTAGAGCTCACTGTACAGGAATGGAGGGGGAAGGATTGAAAGGAGTAATCGAGGATGCAAGGCTAGAAGATCTAAGCCACTTTGAATCATGCCTTTCAAGAATTTATGAATTGGGAGGAACTTTACCAATTAATGCTCAAGACTTTATCAAGATGTCAGGATGCGAGTTTTTGCAATTGCCTACAAACCCTACTGACACCAAGGCAATACTTGAAAAATGTCTAAAGGCAGAACAGGGAGCAATCGTAAACTGGAATAAGGTATGCAAGATGACACATGGTAAAGATCCTGCAACATACGATGTGGCAAAAGACATACTAAGAGAAGAGATAGAGCACGAGGCATGGTTTCTTGAATTATTGTACGGAAGGCCTTCTGGACACATGAGAAGAAGATACCCAGGAGAGCGACCCCACACTCAGAAACACTCCAGATCTCTTGGTTAAATTAAATATCCAACAAGTGATTCTACGAAATGCTTTGGGTATTAGACTGAAGGTGTAGTATCAAAAACTAAATTTTCTTCTAGTTTGGGCTTTCTATGGATTCATTAGTTTCAAGTCCAAGCTCTTTTTTTAATGCAGAATATCGGTTTCTTATAGTCACGGCAGTTATACCTGAAGCTTTTGCTACCTCAGATTGTGTTTTTTTCTCACCGTTTAGAATAGATGCCAAGTAAAGTGTTGCAGCAGCCAGTGCCAGCGGATTCTTACCTGCGGAGGTTCCTTTTTGAGCCAACTGTGCAAGAGTCCTTAATGCATCCCTTCGTGTCTTTTCACGGATATTTGCCTCATTTGCTATTTTGGTAACAAATTCTGAAGCATTACATGGATCTAAAGACATATCAAGATTTTCAATTAGATTTCTACAAGCCCGACTGACCTCCTTCTTGCTCACATTTGCTGCTTGAGATACATCAGAAAGAGAACGAGGAATTGTAGTCTGTCGACATGCGAGATAAAGAGATGCACACATTAGACCTTTTGCACTACGTCCTACTGTGATTCTCTTTTGCATAGCTTTACGGTAAAGATATGCGGCATTTTCGGCTGTCGAGTCTGGAAGCCCCAATTTTGTTTTAAGAGAATAAAGAAGTAACAATGCCGATCTCAATGTCCTGTTAGATGATGCCGTCCTACTTCTGCTGTTAAGTATCTTCAATCTGCTGAAAGTATTTTTCATATAGCTAGACAACGAATTACCCATTGCGTCTTTATTGGAAATAACTGTCATCATTCCCATATCATACATGGTAAGCGATTGTTCTGGTCCAGTCCTTGTCTTTGAGACAGACTCGGTCGCATCCGAGATGTGTTCCGGGTTTGGATCTATTGATTTTTCAAGAAGAACACGCCCGCAAGAACCACAAATTACCTCCCCGGATGAAGTATCTGTGATTATTGGTTCCCCCTTACATCCTGAGATAGGACATTTTTGCGATGTTACATCTAAAACTTCATCCGTTTTCTCTGACGATGTATTTTCAGGATAGGAACCATCAAGAAAGATTTGTTTGGTTTTGTTTGTTTTGGCCATAATTACACCGCCCATGATTTTTTTGTTGTCATAGGAATATGATGTTCATGCCATTCTGATTTTTCTTTTATCAGCTCAACTGCAAGCTCGGCTTCATTTTGAAAAAGAGAGGCTAGTCTTTTAGAGGCAAGATTACCTACGCCTGAAAATTTATAGTTCATTTGAACTTCAAGAAGTGCCGCTTGTCCTACTGGAGTTAGTAGGATTGCTTTTGTTCCCGCTATTACTCCTTTAACCCATCTTATGCTAATTTCCTCTTTTGGATAAATAACTAATTTCTGAATACAGCTATTGTTCGCACCTAGTACTATTTCACGAGTGATTATATCTCCATCTTTGGAGAGATTTCTAACAGATGTAATTCCTCTCCAAAAATACGAGTCGTTATCAATATTAGATATTATATTCCACACTCTTTCTTGTGACGTGTTAATCTGTAATCTTACCTTAATTTCGACCACGTGTATCCTAGGTCAATTTAGCATAAATCTTGGTAAGTATACACTGCACTACATTGAATTTTTAGAATACTTGCAGAGATCAAGGCAAAACACATGTCTTCGTTTTCTCAAGGATACCTGATGAACAGTTGTTTGTTTCCAAAAATTGATTTTGTGTATCTATAAGGCAGATAGATTTAATTTCCAATATGGTTTCTGATGCCAGATCTGGTCTTGCAGATATCATGCATAATTCCAAAGAGATGGGTAGTAAATCAATAGACCAGAGGATAGATTATGTCAAGGATGAGCTAGATGAACCAAAACACAAGATAGTAAATCCCCTCTTGTTTGCAAAAACAAGAGAAGTCCTTGGAAATTTGATATCGAGGCGTATGAAAACATCAGGTGGAACAGATGTTGATTGGCTGATTGAACATCATGGTGGATTTATGATTTTTGAGCTCAAAATATTTCATGATGATAGAATGGTCATCTCAAAGGCTCAAATGATTGCTTATGAAAAGATATACGAGAATCTTCCTAAATGTCATGTGTTATTCATAGGCCATGACGATGTTGATTTTTCAAATTTGGGCGACCCAATATGGTTGTTTGAGATGAGAGAGTGGAAATCAGGATCCATACCACATGTTGAGGGCGGCCTCATAGACCCAACTTATAGTACAAACGAAGTAACTGGATACAGAGTTGAAAGGGATTTTATGGAAAAAATTGATGTCAAGATACTAAGAGATAGGATAGACTCGATTTGGAATGAATTTGAGAGAATAAAATGATAATGCAGTATATTCCTATACCTAGGAACTATACTGGATCCAAACCGGTTTCCATACAGCCTCATGGCAATTCGTCTGATTCTGGAGCACAGTGCTTATGAACCCATTTTCCAGACGGAGTTTTTGAGATTTCATTACCTACACTGATTTCAGCTTTGCACTCAGTGCATGTTGTCTTGAACTTTGCTTTCATGATCTTCTAAAACAGTACAGATAGATAAAGTATGAAAAAACAAGAAAAAATTAAAAACATCTAACATGTTTGATTTTCTTCAGTCAAGCTCAAATTGAATTTAATTTATTTTTATTTGATAGAAATGAGAGAGTCTCCTGTAAATCCCACTTTATAAAGCTAAATCATAGGCCTTCGGGAAATTGATAGAAGTATGGTATGTTGGGCGGCGTAGTGCCATATACAATTGCTATTTCGTCATGCGCAATGAGTTTTGTGTTTTCTAGATTTGTAGATACCTCTTGTCCGTTTACAAAGATTATTGGTTCTCCATCTGGAGGTGTTCCCGTGCTTGTCTTTTTCCAAATATCAAGAAATTGAGACAAGCTAAAGTCTGTTTGTTGTGGAGATTCTATGTGCATTATACCAGTATTATCGTGGGTATGAAGCCAGTACAGACAGCTATTGTCCATTATTCCAATGTATTGTGGAACTGTAATGTGTTGCCCGTTAACAAAGACGTCAAGGTGTGCATGTATATGAAAAGTAGTGTATTCTTGTGTTTCACAAGAAATCCCGTCAATTGCCGCATAATTGGCGTCGACCGTATTGTCTGACTCGTGAAGGTAATATGCCACGCCTGCACCTATTGCGGCAATAATTCCTATTGCAATTAGTTTGTTCTTGTTCTTTGATCCCTTGTTGTCAGGTATCTTTTTTTCTCCGTCCTTGCTTATTTTCTTGACCATCTTACGGGTTCTCTAGTCGCTATAACTACGGTCCATATTTTAACCCATTTACAACCAGTACGATCAAGGAATTAAGATATGGTAGATATTTCTCAGAATTCCCGTTATAATTTGCATGAATTAATTGATGGTTTGGATTAAATAATTCCCAAGATATTATACTCTAATGCAAAAACAGGTATTAAGATTGGTTTTCTCAAATGTCACCTATGTCACACTGGCAATTGGCATTTTTGTGGGATTGTTTCTTCTTTTAACATACATGTCACAATTTCTTTTCTTTGAGCCAAAATTTTTGTTATATGTACAAGAAAGCGAAATTTTAGATTTCACCCTAATAGTTACGGTCGCATCTCTCTCAGGTCTTGTCACTAGTCTTAGCATATATCGAATTCGTTTGCTAGGGGAGAGCGTGAAAAAATCTGGAAGTGGTTTTTTGGGAACTGTGATCGGAGCTAGTGCGGGGGCATGCAGTTGTGGCTCGATAGGATTTGCGATAGCTTCTACATTTGGAGCAGTTGGTGGCACCGCCACTGCATTTCTTACACAATATGAGATACCACTGAGACTGGTTTCAATTGCAATTTTGGTTTATGCGTACTATCTTGCAATAAAAGGGATCTCAGGTCAGTGTAAAATAAGGCAAAATAACTAGACTGCCAAATAGTTCTGCAAAATTTCATGTTTGAGATCACTCGGTGATCTTAAATAAGGAAGTGTAAAGACAGAACTTGAAAAAATGGAGTCCAAGAGAGCGACAATAATCATATTTTCAGGTATTTTTGCCGTAGTGCTATGGTATACAGGTTATGCCAGTTTCCCGCTAGCGTTTGCAGATGAAACATACTCGTTTGTGACAAAGTGGGGATCGCTTGGAAATTATGATGGCATGTTAAACGTGCCTGCAAGCATATCTCTTGATTCTACAGAAAATGTGTATGTGACAGACACTAACAATACTCGAATTGAAAAGTTTTCAAACGATGGCAAATTCCTTGCAAAGTGGGGAACATATGGTAGTGGGAACGGTCAGTTCAACCTGCCCACAAGTATAGCTATTGATGGTCAGGGAAATGTGTATGTATCTGACCAGTCAAATAACAGAATCGAAGAGTTTGATAAATCTGGTAATTACATACAACAGTTTAATCTTACACAGTATTATCCAGCTCGCATAGCAATGGATCTTTCTGGTGATCTTTATTTTTCTGATCCGACAAAAAATGTGGTAGCAAAATTTTCAAATGACGGTCAGGCCATGTCAAAGTGGGGTTCATTTGGAAATGATAGTGGTCAATTTGATTCTCCAACTGGTATCGCAATTGACAGTACTGGAAATGTGTATGTGACAGACACAGGCAATGATCGTATTGAGGAGTTTACAAGCGATGGGCAGTTCATTGACAAATGGGGCTCTACTGGAACAGGCGATGGGCAGTTCAATTCACCGCAGGGTATAGCTGTTGACTCTGTTGGCGATGTGTATGTGTCAGATACTGGAAACTACAGGGTAGAGAAATTTACAAGCACTGGCCAGTTCATTACAAAATTTGGATCTTCTGGAACAGGCAATGGACAGTTCGAGGCCCCGTCAGGTATTGCGATTGATTCTGTAGGAGATGTGTACATCTCAGATGCGTCGCCTGATCATCCAAGCATACAGAAATTTTCAATTTCAAACTCTACTGGAAGCACAGCAAAGAGTGCTGTGCCAGAGTTTGGTGCAACAACTTTGCTTGCACTGACAGCGTCTATTTTATCCCTAATAATTTTTACAAGAAATAAATCGAACAAGATTTAGGAAAAAAGTGTAAAAATATAAAAGTGTACACGTCGGATTTCTTCTTTACATTTATTGATTTGTCACGTTCACGTATTCTTCAGGGTCTTCTTCCTTTAGCCTTTGAAAGTAGATTTCTTCGTATGGCATTTCATACACATCTTACAAATTTTCTATTTAAGCAACAAAATTGATTAATCAGTACCCATCAAGTCAAAAAAAGCAAATTTGGCATACCCCTTTCTTTCCTGCCATCCATAAAGCCCATAGTGTTATGGAATCAAAAAGATAAGAACTGGTTTATTGGTATTGGTTCAGCATGTATTGTGAGGACGAATACAACGCCCTGGTCAAATCTACCGAGAGACTTTATGAGTTATATTATCAACAAGAAAATTCCAATTTTGCATTCTCAAATGCTCTTGCAAGTGCACAAAACCACATGATTGCATCAGGACTGGTAAGACTAGCTACTGCCAGTGCAGGCGAGATAGTAAATGTGCTAGAAGACAATGCTGAAAAGGGATTTTTTGAGCTTCACGATGCAGCAGAAAGCAAGGTTCAGGTAGATGTGGCAGTAATGGCGGCAGAAGAATCCTATCGTGATACTTGCCAGAGATATGAGGAGTGTATCAAGAGACAGACAGGTGAAGAATGAATAGTGTCAAGAATTGAAAATCATAATTTTAGTTAATATATGGTAAATATTTTTTAATGGATAGATTTGGACTCAAAGCGAAGAAAATCAATTAACATGTTTGCAGTATTTATTGTCCTTCTCATAGTGATACCAGAAACCGTCGGGCATTCCTTTTTTGACAAACCTCATCCAACAAGCTCGTCTGTTGATGCTGCTATTTCCCTGACTGACAAACTTAACAAGGGGTATCCCGAGACAAACTTTGGCTGCCGCCTAACAATTCAAAATGATCCTTCATCATCCTCTGACATTTCCAGAGCAGCAGGTCTTGAAGAAAAATATGGCAAATATACTTGTGGAACCGATGAAAAATAAAATAACCCTGATCAGCCGTAAGGTGGCCTAGAGCTTGATGTCGAGGATGGATGCGGGGTGGAAGACTGTATTGAGTCAGGCGAGAACTTGTGCCCAATTGACCACAGTAGAAACAGGGATGCAAATTTTACCCTCTTCAGACATTGCATAAACGTAGTTCTTGTGATATCTTCTTCGTAGATAGTATCTCGAACTATCATGCGTTCTGGCATGAGTTTGTTTGGGTGGAACTCATGGTCAACCTTAAACTTTAGCAACTCTCTTTGAATGTGATTAAAGAAATCAGATCTCTCTTTTTCTGGCATTGTGGAGAGTAGTTGCAAAAATTCCGGAGGGTTCTGCAACGCACTTCCCAATATAACAAAATCTTTGTTTTTTATCTTGACAATGTCTGCAAATGTCCCCTTGCCGTGAAGATTAGAAATAACAAGATGGAAATCGGAGGCTTCTTCAGTCCTCTCC
>JBARDK010000125.1:0-2499 GCA_049795075.1 Nitrosotalea sp.
GGAGAATTAATCATGTCAAACGGCTGGTTGTACAAATCCAGCATTCTTTTAGTATTGATATAATCCCACACGAAAGCAAGTCATGCCTGACCCTTATTTCATGTTTACGCACAAATTCATTCGTTAGATAACCTATCATGTCAAGTGGTAGTCATTTTTTATCAAATTACGTTGATCGCAGATCCTTATAGAATGGCCAGATCGAGATAAAAGAAATGTTAGAAACAATATCTATGAACTGTATAAAATGTAAAAAAAATATAGTTTCTACAGATTTGTATAAAATTGTAATGTATATTATTGATCAAAAGTTTACCGATCATCATTACGAACATGTTGAATGCCCCGATAAATTCACTGTTTAAACATGTAACGCGTAAACATCGTAGATTTTTCCAGTCTCCTTGTCGTGGTATGTCCATTGATTTCCATGCCATTCCATTTTTTTGAACAAGTCCTTCAAAGATGGATGTAACTTTTCGTAAACATCTTTTCCAATTAAGATCTGGTTGGGTCTTGCTAATGCTGTAATCTTTGCTGCTATACTTACTGCAGGACCCAAAATGTCTACATGCGATCTAATTTTGTCTGATCCGTATCGCACAATAGCATTTTCACCAAAGTCCATCCCTACTTTTACACGTAATTCGGGATAATCATACTCGCTTAGAATCGGATTGATTCCTCGCTCTATTACATCGATCATTGTTTTTGCGCAATTCACTGCATTATCAGAAACAACGAGTGGGTTTTCTTCTGCAACAAAGTATCCGATCACAGCATCTCCAACATACTTGAGTACGTATCCTCCATAATTTTTTATCACATATCTCATTTCTTGAGAGAAAGAGCTTATGATTATTCCTAGTTTTTCAGCTGGGAGGGTCAAAGACATTTCTGTTGAACCTACAAGATCTACAAACATTACTATCATGTGTTGCCTCTGCGAGACATGATTGCGAAGAAACTGGTCAGATTCATCTACTGAATAACCATATTCATATCCTTTTTTGAGCGAACCCCAGACCCTTTTCTGGGTCTCTTTTATAAGAGATTCAGTATCAAGGCATCCGGTTCGGCCTCCACTTAGCATCATGTCTACTATATTATTAGTAGAAATTTTCTCGTCAGGAGTGGATTCTGGTGTTTCACTCATTTACCATCACTCTAATGGAAAATTGACTCCACATACTGGACATTGACCTCTTTCCCCCTTGTATTTTATATCAAAGTATTGGACAATTTCTACGTCACAATTCCAACAGATTATTTTTTTAAACGAGGGTTTTGCCATCTTCTCGTACGATTAAAGTTGTTCTCAATTGATATTTAAACTACCCATCAATTTTATTTAAGAGAAACAAGGAAAAACTGTGCAAATTCCATCAAACTCAACCGATCCATTCGCAAAATCAATGTCAGAGAAAGGTGAAGAAATACGTACTTTATTTCTTGAACATATCAAAGACCTTGTCATAACAGTGCCAGTCAGAGTAATGCTAGGAGATGGAACTGTCTCAAACCAAGAATCATTTGATCCGGGAAAGGCAAGACAGTTTTATGATTCCATCCTAAGAAGACTGCCAGATTGGGCACATGATGGCATATCAGTCACAACTGACCAAGACCTAAGACGCAGTTTTATCAAATTAGAAGTAAAAGAGAACAACTATGTCTTGTCTGCTCATATGTCACTTCAGTATCATGCCTTACTCTTTTACAAACTTGACCACAAAGTAATTGACATACAAAAGGAATTATCTGAAATAAGTGACAAAGTAAAGGATCTTCAGGAAAGCATGGCTCCACAAAGCGATAAAATAATAGAAGAAAAGCTAAGGCAAAAAGGATATGAAAGCATGGATCAGCAAAAACTCTTCGAGGTACTGTTCGAGCATGAAGACTTGACACAAGAACTGGCAAAACATCTACAATCAAACCAAGAAAAAATCAATAAGCTAATTGAAAGACAAAATTTTCTTTTCAAGGAATTAGACAATATGTTAATTGAAGTGTATCACACAACTCCTGTGATGATTGATGAGATGAAAATGATTGCAGCGGAAGAAGGTTGCTTGTGTATTTTCAATTTAGAACATTTAAAAAATAATTCAAGAGAGGGGAATCTCGATCCAGCAAGAATATCAACCACGGTAAAAGATAATTTGTTGAAGCGAATTGATGAGATCAAAAAGGCGTTAAAAATTTAAAAATTGTTTATATTCTAGTCTTTTTTATTTACTGATACTTTTAGTCAAGGTGCCATGGAACTGATACAAGATGCCACATAGATTGGGGAGTTGACATCAGGTGACCCCTTGACTTCTTAGATCTGAGATCTGGTCCGAATGATATTTAGCCTTTTCCAGATCCCTGAAAATATTAGAAAAAAAGAAAATAGTAGTACAATTTTTGTATGAATTGTGTCTAAAAATCAAAAATGCTCAACGTTTTTTTGGCCTTTCATTATTTAAAAAACCAAATATACCGTAACTGGCG
>JBARDK010000126.1:0-5707 GCA_049795075.1 Nitrosotalea sp.
GCATCTCATTGATTCCATGATACTTACTAAAATTTTTGATATAATAATGGATTTGCAAGGTGAATTTCAGGTACAAAAGTTTTCAGTTGGAAAAAAGAAAAAAGATGCAAGCTACGCAAAACTTCTCATCCAGGGCAAGTCGAAGGAGCATCTAAATCAGATCCTTCAAGCGGTATATCGAGAAGGTGCAATCTCTAAGATACAGCAAGAAGTGGTGTTAAAGGCAACCCAAAAAGATATGCTCATGCCTGATGATTTTTACAGTACTACAAATAATCATACCGATATTTTCTACAAAGGAAAATGGATTAGAGTTGAAAACATGATGATGGACAAGTGTATCGTGGTTAAAGCAAACCGAGCTTTTTGTACCCCAATTCGTGAAATCAAGAAAGGAGACATGATAGTAGTAGGCGAGCAAGGAATTCGAATTACGCCTCCAGAGAGACCAAGAGAAGGAGTCAATCTATTTCAATTCATGGGAAGCGGGAGCTCGAGTGAAAGACCGACTCAACACATCGCACGAAGAGTTGCAGAAGATATTTACAAAACAAAAAAACAAGGAGGAAAAATAGTTTTTGTTGGCGGTCCTGCAATAGTTCATACCGGGGCATCAGACTCAATCGCATCCCTTATCCGACTGGGATTCATTGATGCGGTGCTTGCAGGAAACGCGCTTGCTGTTCACGATATAGAATACTCTACTTTGGGTACATCTCTTGGAATGAATGTTGAAGATGGCACACTTGCCATTCGTGGTCATAGAAATCACATGCAAGCGATAAATTCTGTCTTCAAGGCAGGTTCAATTTCAAAAATGGTTGAAAAAAAGACATTGACTAGGGGGATAATGTATGAATGTGTGAAGAACAATATTCCATTTGTTTTGGCAGGATCACTGCGTGATGATGGTCCGTTACCAGATGTGATTACGGATATGACTGTAGCACAGAGAAAATACAAAGAGGTTCTCAAGGATGCAAAGATGGTCATAATGATTGCAACAATGCTTCACTCAATTGCTACTGGAAATATGCTTCCAGCCAATGTCAAGGTGATTGTAGTTGATATCAACCAACCAACAGTAACTAAACTTATGGACCGAGGAACATGGCAGGCACTGGGTATAGTAACAGATGTGGGTGCGTTCTTACCACTTGTTACTCAAGAGATTCAAAAACTTAAGAAAGCATAGGGTTTTCCACACATCATACTTTTGTATGGTCATGGGATCCATATCTTCGCGTTTTGAAAATAAAGGCGACTTTTTTAAGCGGTAGTTTTGAATATATCATATGCGATTAAAAGATAAGATAGCAGTAGTAACTGGCGCATCAAGCGAAATCGGATTAGAGATCTCAAAAAGATTCGTGGAGGAGGGAGCAAAGGTTGTCTTGATTGGCAGAAACAGAGAAAAATTGGAAAAGACAAGATCCGCAATAAAGAATTACACATCAAATACAGTGTCCATTCAATGTGATATCACAAACGAATCACAAGTGATTCAGGCAATTGATCAGATAAATGCACATTATGGTAAGATAGACATTCTTGTTAACAATGCAGGAACAATCAATGATCCAGTTCATTTCCACGAGATGAGAGAATCAGACTGGATGTCATTAGTGAATACTAACCTCTTTGGAACTTTCATGATAACAAAATCAGTGCTTGTTAAGATGCTTGAAAATAAAAAAGGTGCAATCATAAATATAGGTTCTATATCAAGCGAAAGAGCAATCCCGAAAGTACACTTGACTGTTTATTGCACTACCAAGGCTGCAATCAATATGTTTACCAAAGGAATAGCAATTGAATATGCACGAAAAAACATTCGTTGTAATTGTATAAATCCAGGAATAATCAATGCGGGAATGATAAAGCCATATCTTGACTATCCAGAAGCAAGAAAGGTTCTTGAAGAAAGACAGCCATTGAACCGAATTGGAGAGCCAATTGACGTGGCTAACGCCGCAGTGTATCTGGCGTCAGATGAGGCCAGCTGGATTTCAGGCGTAATCATGAACGTGGATGGCGGAAAATCAGCCTCTGAAGGTTAGTTTTCAAACTTAGTTCTTTTTCTCGAGTTAATTCTCTAGCTTTAGTTTTTCTCTTAGGGCTGATCTAAAACATTCAATCATTACAGACGACTGACTAAAATGTAACATGTTAACTAGTAAAGTTAATAGAGAATCTTAAATAACTACAACTCTTCGATTATTTGTTGAAAATTAATCTTGTTTTCATCATATTGATGATATTGATTATACCGTCCACCATAATTCCTGTCTTTGCTCAGATTAATCCTGCCACGACTCCAATTACAGTAACTACTGACAAGTCAACCTATTCTGACGGCGATCAGATGACCATATCAGGCACAGTAAGTACTCAACTTAATATTCCAATATCGATAGTCATCAGAGATCCATCCCAAAACATAGTCCTACTTGGTCAAGTATCGCCAAGTTCAGATAACACATATTCAACAATAGTTACGGCAGGTGGCAGTTTATGGACGGCGTCTGGCACTTATGAGGTTGATGTGACCTATGGAAGTAAAGATAATACCGCAAAAACTACATTCTTGTTTACTGGTTTCATGCCAATCATACCAATTACAATCCAGGGGCAAACTTACAATGCAACATACCAAATAACAAATGGCAAAGTATTAGGCATGATACCAAATACTGATACAAAATCCTTAACAATACGAATCCAACCCTCTGGTATCGGAACAATTTCAATTACACTACCAAGATCTTTGATAGACTCAAAAAACAATGGTCAGGATAGTCAGTTTGGTATACAAGATGATGGAGTACCAACTACATTTAATGAAACAAGAGCAGATCCCAATAGTAGAACTCTTACCATTCCATTTGGATCAAATAATGCTCAGATAACAATAATCGGTACTCAAATAGTGCCAGAATTTGGTACTATTACAATACTGGTACTTACAATTGCCATGATGTCAACCATTCTCTATTTTAGAACTAGATTGCAACAAAGACATCTGTAGTTTCCAATCTTCTTTTGTAAGTCATCTTGACTCTTGATATTATTTTGATGCATTATCTCCATGGGAGAGCCACATCTAGGGCAATCCATTTCTAGTTCCAAAAGAATTGATCCAGGCCTGTTTGCTTTGGTGCACCAATTAGAGTACTAAAATCTAAATCCATGGATGATAGTATTTGATCAAAGGTGCTCTCCATAAATTCGATATATTTTGCAGAATCAATCTCATCGGGGCGTGCCATCTCCACTGGCTTTACACCTGGCCTGTTTATTATTTTCACATATGAGATAATATCGCCTTTTTTAATTTCTCTTGTTTGTTCTAATAGTTTAGCCGCACGTATGTGTTGCGGAATTGTTTTCACATATTCAGAAGGAGCCTTGCTTATCATTACATTGAATGCAAGTTCATTTAATGGAATTTGTCTTGCTTTTAGATTCTTGGCGTATTGTGATATCATGTCTCCAACCTTTTGTTTTGACTGTGAGAATTCATTTTCTGATTGTACCTTGGACAGGATTTCAAGTATCTCATAGAATAACTTTCGAATGAATGGAGGTGTATGTGATTTCTTACCCGTTAAGCCTTTTACATCTACCTTGCCGTCTTTCTGAACTCCAAGGTAGTTCTTTTTTCTAGTACTAAAAACAACATAGCGGTATTCCTTATCCAAATCAAGGTCAACACCAAACTCTTCTTTTGCCCACTCCACTATCTTTTGGATCTGTTCCTGTGTAGGGCCTTTGAGAAATAAAGAATCAGTATCTCCGTACAGAACTTCAATTCCTATTGATTTGCATTTTTCAATCGTTTCTAAAATTGTAAACCTACCAACTGCAGTAGTAGCTTCTGCCACTGGCAAACAATATAGAGGAAATATCTCTGCACCCATTACGCCATAGCTTGCATTTAGTATGACCTTAAGCGCTTGACTTACTACTGTATAGAGTTGTTTTTGATCCTCGCTCAGTGCGGGGTTTTTTGATAAACTCTTGTAGTAATTAACACGTAGGTCTCGTAGCGAACCAATCAATATTGCAGTAAGGCCATTTTTCTTCGTACATACCCAATGGACTGTTCCAGGGATCATGTTTTTCTTGCATTCGTCATGAATACACCTAACTGTTTCATATGAAAGATTTCGCACCTTTATGATGCTAGGATATAGACTGGCAAAGTCCATCACAGATACATTAAAGTGAATTCCCTCCTTTGGTTCCACCACAAGGCCCCCACGATATTTTTTGTCTTTAATTATGGCCTCAGTAGTAGCAGTGATAGATTTTTGTTCCAATTCTTCTCTTCTAGGAATCAAAAAACCATGGGTTCTATGTTCATAATAAAACAAACTACGGATCCATTGCGATACCCCCATTCTCGATATGTCATCAATTGGCATTCTGCCTATTCTTGTTATGACAACAAGTAGATCCATCAACAAATCATTATTGAAACTAGTTAGTTTTTCTGTCAATCGTGCATCGTTAAAGCAATAATTTGCAAGTTCATACAAGGAAAGATCATTTAGATCCCCCTCATATTCTAGTTTTGATTCATCAAGTAATCCCTCTGATATGCTGTTAAGAGAAAAGTCGTTGTATTTGTGGCTGAATGCATAGATCTGAAATGAACGATTGGAAAAAGCTCGGTACAAATCAATATGAACGCCTTGTTTTAGCGTAGCAGAATCTCTCATCATTATGAGAGGAATATCTTTCAACCCAATTCCAAGTCTCTCTGCTCTATTGTACATGTATGGCATGTCAAAGTCATCACCATTGAATGTAATAACAAAAGGATAACTTGTCAAAATTCCAAAGGCGTCTCGTATCATGTCACTTTCCTTGTCTTCATCATAGAAGGTTACTTTGACATCCGGAGGCAATTCATTGGTTCCGGATTTTCTTTCTGCCCTCTTTAATACAAAGACCTGTTTAGAATTATCACTACCACAAAACCCAATGGCTGTTATTTTTTTTTCAGCAGTTTTGGGATCAGGTATTCTCCCTGTCTCGGATTCTACCTCAATGTCAAAACTTATTCTTCTAATCTTTGGAATGGGTTGATTGAGTAGATTTGCCCACGCAATTATGTTATTTTGAAATTCTTTCTGATCTATTATTCCCGTATTTGTCACCTTGTCGTATAGCAATCCCTTTAGCGCAAGCTGAACCTCATCTGGGATCGGATAAGAGAATTCCTTTAGTTTATCATTTTCTATGACATAGTATCTACCCACAATAAGGGAATTGTCATACAGATAATTTTCATAATATTTGATGTCAGATTCCCATGTCTCTATTATATTTCTGATACTCTTGTCAGTTTGTGTGCCACCTATTGCCAAGGGGTCAGTAACTATGATCTTTGTTACGTTAATTGGCCTGTCTTTGAGCAAGTCTTGTTTCTGGATTTTTTCTAGTTTTATCACGTCTTTTCGGTCTGAGAGGAACCTTAATTCTTCAGGCTCTAGCTTGGAATAACAGTATGGCTTGTGTCCAGTGTTGTCTGTCCACAACAGAACTTTTTGAGAGATAGGTTCATAGAATTTTAAAACGGCAGCTTTTTTCTGACTATCATAAGTAGCAGAAACAAGCAATGCTGGAGGCATTGTTGTAGTTATTTCATCTACTGCTCTGGAAGATTGCATGCTATCTCACTTGGGCATCAAGTTAGTTG
>JBARDK010000127.1:0-3076 GCA_049795075.1 Nitrosotalea sp.
CTTCAAAGTCATAATCATTTGAAAGATATTGTGGCTTGTACGCTATCTTGATTTTGGTATCGATCAGTCCAGAATCTATTTTCTCAACACCAGCTATCATCTTCATCATAGTTGTTTTTCCTAACGCATTAGCACCGACTATTCCAAGTACTTCGCTCTTTCGGATTCTGCCTGCATCAATTGTTAGAGAAAAATTGGCAAATTTCTTCTCCAAGATAGGGTATTCAATAATATTTTCTATCATGACAAATTCGTCCGCTGATGTGGATGCGTCGAATCTAAACGCTACATCTCTAAACCTTACATTTTCATTGGACAAGTAACCATCCAAGAAGGCATTTATTCCAACTTTTGTTGAAAGCATGTTTGCAACTATTCCATATGCAGCAGGCTCTCCATAGACGATCTCAATAAAGTCACTAAGATAATCAAGCAAGGTCAGGTCGTGCTCAACTACCATGACACTTTTTTCAAGCTTTGCAAGGTTCTGTATAACGCGTGCGACGCCCATTCTCTGAAAAACATCATTGTAGGAAGAAGGCTCGTCAAAAAAGTAAAAATCAGCCTCTCTTGAGGATGTTACCGCTACTGCAATCCGCTGTAATTCTCCTCCACTCAAATCAGATATCCTAGTATCGAGCGCATTTTGCAAGCCAAGTTCTTGCACAAGCTCAGGAACTTTATTTCGTTCATCATATTTTTCAAGCAACTCTTTTGCAGTTCCATCAAAGACCTTTGTAAGATTGTAGACTTGTTGTGGTTTTATAGAAGCCTTCAAGTCATTATTCGCAATTTTTTCGAAATGCATCTTTAACTCCGTACCGTGGAAATGCTTCAAAATATCACTCCATTCTGGAGGCGAAGAATAATTACCAAGATTTGGCCTGAGATTTCCAGACAAAATGTTCACTACAGTACTTTTTCCTATACCATTCCTTCCAAGTAAGCCCATTACTTGGCCTTTCTTTAAGGCCGGAATTCGATATAATCTAAATGAGTTTAATCCATATTGATGAATCTTGTCAGATTTTAATTCCTCTGCAAGATTGACAATTGTTATTGCATCAAAAGGACAAACCTTTACGCAAATCCCGCACCCATTGCAGATGTTCTCATCGATCTGGGCCTTTCCACTCTCTTGATTTAGTATTATGCAGTCTGCTCCTGATTTGTTTACGGGGCAGTATTTGATACACTCAAGCCCGCACTTTTTTGGCTGGCAGGCATCCTTATCAAGAACTGCTACTCGATGAGTCATGGCTAACCACGACATCCTTAATTTATATCTCTATCAAGCAAGATTAATACAGGACATTATTCGTCAAACTAATCAAGCCGGCCATAGCGTTGGGGTCCGACCCGGTCCCATTCCGAACCCGGAAGTCAAACCCAATGTCGCTACTGTGTTACTAAGGTGCGAGAGCCCTTGGGAAGCAGTAGTGCTGGCGCCCTTCTATTCTAATGCAACAGAGTTGGGAGAGCCTTTCCATACAATCTGCGTCACGATATCCTTGTAGATGCCTCTCTTCTGAGAGTCATCAGGGAAGTTTTCTACATAATCAGATATCAATGTCCTTATAGTCTGGTCAATCTCTTCCACTAAACCTGTGTCAGTGAAGAGATATGATATCTCGCTACAACCTATTACATATCCATTGGCGTTAGGAGATATGGTAAAAGTTAGTTTAGGTAACTTTTGAGTTCTTACCATCCTATCTATATTGTAACAAAGACTAAAAAGATCTTCGTTTATTTGATAGATCTATGGCCAACTGCACAATCTGCGGTGAAAAATTTGCCGACGACATAAGATTTCTCAATCATATGATGGAAAAACATGGATTCAGGAACCCAAATGTTGGTACTACTGATCGAAATAGCCGAGGATATTAATTCAATTATTTGTTCTCTGTTCAATTCTGAAGTTACTTTAATGGTATCTTTTGGCTATTTGAAAGAAGAGTTTTTACTCTCATAAAAAGTGCCCTTGTAGTCTTGCAATCATTTCCATATATTAGAGGAATATCCTTCAAAGGAATTTTTCTAGATTTTCCCTTTAGGATGAAGAAAACTAATGGTAAAATTCCTGCCCTTCCTCCATACGCTACTTTATCTGTCACAAACCAAAACATTCTTGTTGAATCATAATCCTTTGGAAAGATCTCTGATTTAATTTCTTTACCAATCTCAGTAAAGTGACCCACAATTAGGATATTTTTTCCCGCAATCGACTTGGCAATACTTGCAAATTTTGAGCAATGATAACAACTATCATCATAAATCAATACCGGTAGGAGATCCCTGATGTTCATGTCTTTAATTGGCTGGCTTTAGATTAAAATTTTGTGAAATAACTTTTTATTGGCTCCAAATGGCTAAAAATCATGAGTTTGAGTTCGCAGAATGATCTAGAAATTCAAATTTTAGAACGGATATGGGCCTAAATTACTATAATATTCTCAAAAGAGCACGAGAAGCCAGAAAACTTGTCATCAAAGGTATAACAGCTGCCGGTTCTGGTCATCCCGGTGGGTCATTCTCTATGGCTGAAATTATGGGGTGTATGTATTACAAATTCCTTCGTCATGATCCAAAAAACCCTCTTTGGCAGGACAGGGACAGGTTAGTTCTATCAAAAGGTCATGCATCTCCTGGTCTTTTTTCCAATTTGGCAGTTGCGGGATACTTTGATAAACCTGAAATGGAAACTTTACGAAAATTTGGGAGCAGGCTGCAAGGTCATCCAGATTTCAAGTGTCCAGGAGTTGAATTCTGTGGTGGTTCGCTTGGTTTAGGACTGTCATTTTCAATTGGTATGGCCCTTGCAGCAAGAATAGATAACAAAAATCATCACATTTACACTATAATCGGGGATGGCGAATCAGATGAGGGACAAGTCTGGGAGGCAGCTATGGCAGGATCAAAATTTAGGCTTGATAACTTGACAGTCTTCTTGGACAGGAATTTCATTCAACAAGACGATTACACTGAACGAGTCATGCCTCTTGATGAAGAATTAGTCGGTGATGATATTTCTGAAATGTGGAAAAATGCAGCAAGGTGGAAAGTAGGTGAT
>JBARDK010000128.1:0-4682 GCA_049795075.1 Nitrosotalea sp.
AAAATGTCATAAATGTAACGTTAACCAATACTGGAACTGTAGGTGTAACAGTAACTCAAATCAAAATCAATAGTACTGCCATCTCGTCTTATTATTATTCAAAAAATTCCCCCTACTCTTCTTCATCATGCCCGCCTCCTTCAGGTACATCTGCATGTCTACCTGCCAAGATATTGCCAAAACAATCGTATACAGTATCAGCGACACTTGCTGGGTCTTCAACATGGGGTAGTAAAAAACCTGATACCATTACTGTTACAACTTCAAGAGGCTCCATATTTACAACACAGGCGGCGCCATCATGAGATCGCGAAGAGCAATCAGCAGTGTTGTAGGAATGGTATTTGCGATAATCGCATTAACCAGTACGATAACCTATATTTCCTACAGCATGGGAATTTTAAACAACTACAACCAATCAGTACTTACACAAAATCAGCAGATAACTAATGTCGGCATGGAAAAGTTTCAAATTTCTAGTGTGACTGTACCCAATAGCAAACTCAACATAACCATTGCAGATACTGGTAGTCTTCCAATTAACTTTACAAAAATATGGATTCAAAATACAACAGCAACAGACTGGGTACGTAGCTATGTGCCAACAAACAATTTCTTATCCCCGGGAGGAATATTGACAAATGTAGGTCAAAGCATACCTGTGTATATCAATGCCGCAAATTCCTACAATGTCAAGATGGTGACATCGCGAGGAAATACCCAATCATTTACTGTGAATTCAGCCAGTGCTGTAAAGTTAAACATTCAGATGATGTTCCTTCCACCTACTGTCTCTAGCGGATTTACAACAGAATTGCTTATGGTGGTAATCAATAACAGCACAGGTACATTGACCAACATATCCCCTTCATCTCTTCCAAGTCCGACTTACGGTGCGGGCAATACTGGCAATCTTCAATGCAATGCAGGGTCGGTGAGTCCAGCAAGCTATAACACTTTGGCGCCAGGAAGTGCGGCATATTTCACATGGAGTATAACAACGGTAGGCGGAAATAGTGGTGACACTTGCACTTATAATTTAACAAACCCCCTTCAAAATGGATACTCGCAAACTGTGTCTCCGCCAACACCACTAACAATGACGACTGTAACTCTATCCAGCACTACATATGCGCAAAATGCAGGAGTGGTTACAAATGACTATACTGCCTTCAGATGGACTGAAGGCAGTACATGGAATAAGGATTGGTCAGTTCCCAGTTGCCAAACAATTGACTTTCAAGTAACAGTTTCAAATAATAACCAAACTGCAGGAGGGTATAATTTATGGTTATCAAAAAATTCACAAATAATGTTTTATCCAACTATTACTCCACCTAACGGTAAGATAGACCCAACGCCTTACTTTATTGTAAATTCAGTTACACTTAGTCCCTTAGGAATTACGAAATATACAGATAATTCAATAGGAATACCTAACCAAGGAGGAATAGATACCCTATATTTTGGGGCACAGTCAGCCGGTTCTGGTGGACAAGAAAGTACTTGCCTACAGTCAAATACGCCATACTTTGGCTCGATAGTGTTGTATGGAAAATTTACTAAGAATTCAGGCGATATAACCGGTGGAAATTATGCTCAAACCATACCATTTTTAGCAATCATTTCTAATTAGCAATAATTCTCACTCGGAGTAATTTAATATGATAAATATTTGTCAAATATAAGAGAAGGAAAACTAGTCTCAAAGAAAATTTATCTTTCTCGTATCTTGTAAGACAATTCCTACAAGGCTGTAACTTCGAGTTACATACACACCTTCTTTATTTAAAAAACACCATTTTTCTCATATGACAGCGGAAGCTGATGCAAATGACGATACCCTAGCGTCTGCTGTAAAGGCCATGGAGGAGCTAGTTGACGAGGCAATACAGGTTTACGAATTAGAGAAGGAAAAGACCAATGTAACAGACGATCTGTACAACTCATTGAAGGTAATCACGTCTTATCTTGGCTTTTCCATCGATTTGGATCCGCACATATTGAATCTTCCAGAGAATTCAAGGGCCATGCTTACTCCTGTTCTTGATATAATTATCACAAAGCCAGATTACAAATCAGAACAAAAAAGGTTCGACCAGCTGTCACTAGACGAGGCATCAGGAGTTTTACAATTTGCCATTCCAAGAGTAATTGGCCTAGCAAGAGCAGACAGAATCTCAAAGGGTAAAAAACTGTCATTTTTGCGAGAGAGTACAAAGGCACTGAAACTTCCCAGAACAGAAACATACCATCTATTGACCACACTTCAAAACAGGGGGATGGTATCTGCAACATTTCAGCATCCAATTAGATTCTCGGCAGAGCCATTAAACAAAGCAATTTGGGTACTGGTAAATGCGGAAAAGGAGAGAGTAAGCTCTCTTGAAAGGAAAGAAAAAGGCATCGTGGAACTATGGGAGAGCATTCCAGAATTCAATTCAATCACAGAGAATAAAGAAAATAAATTCCAGATGCTTCAGGGAACAAACCAGATCCACGGTAAGATAAAAGAGATGATAATCAACACAAAGAACCAATTTCTAATTCTTGGTTCAGAGAAGGATTTCCTGAAGTTCTACCATTCAGACTTTTTTGAACCGCTCGATAAAGGAAAGATTGACCTCAAAATATTGACCTCGTCCTCAGAGAAATCAATGTACATCTTCGATGATATTGATAGGTCAAAGGTCCGAAAAATGTCTGAAAATATCAAAGAAAACCTCTGTTTCATAACAAAAGACGACAAAGAGATGGTCTTTTTCATAAAGAACGCAAGCCAGTCATCGCAAGAGGTTACTGCGGTATGGACAGATTCAGAATCAATGATCTATTCCATGAAGATACTATTCAATTCCATCTGGGCCAAATCCAAAAACATTCACTTGTAAACCTCTAAGGCACCAGCCTAGGATGCATTATCTGCAATCCGGATTCACCAAGTTTTATGGGAAATATTTGTTCACTGTGTCTTACTCCACGCATTTTTACCACCTGGATTGTTCGCTCCATTGTGTCTTCTTTTCTTACATGATGAAGCAGTACGACTCCTGAGGCAACGTACCATTCTGTCGGAATTTTTTCTCCATCAGTACTTTCAGATATCAATACCGAAGTACAGTGTTGTTCCTCCAAAGCATGAACCATGCCTTGCAGACCCTGTCGTACGTAGAAACTATTGGTGTACTGCATTCCAAGAACCGTCAGAGAATCAACAACTAGTCTCTTTGCATCTATTCTCTTGATGCTACTTAGTACAAGTTGGGTAAGATGCATGAATGGCAAGTTTTCTCCCCTATAGAGGGACTCATCAAGTGCGATAAAGCCTTCCTCCATCTTGAAGGGTCTTGCGTCTATTATTATCAGTCTACCCTCCTCTAACAATTTTGTTATATCCCATCCAAATGATTTGAAATCGCTTCTTATCTCGTCAGGACTTTGTGAAAGCGTGACATAGACTCCTGATTCATCAAAATCTTTTGCACCAGAATAGAGAAACTGCATTCCAAATGTAGTCTTGCCGCTACCTGGAGGCCCTGACAATACTACAGTTCTGCCTTGTCTAAATCCTCCCGAAATGATAGAGTCAAATCCCGGAATACCGGTCCTTACTTTTACCTGAGACGCACTCATCATAAAAAATTCCTTTAAAATTATATTTAAAGACTAGGGCATTTTTCAAATAACAATTTTCGTTTCCAAAAACAATGCATGGTATTATGAGTTTTAATTGAACGGTCCTCCAAATCTACCCAAGTTTGAATAGTGTCTAACTGAGGAATATTTGTATACAATGTAATTTCTTGGAGATACAAACTGGTGCGCGTGATATCAAAAGTTCTTGGAATTACGATGACGGCAGGAGTTGTATCTTGCCTGGGATAAAGCCAAAGGGAAATGGCGTATTTTGGTGCTTTGCAATAGTCAGGATCACGCTATCAGGTTCATTGTAAAAGTAACTAGTACGCGATGTTATTTTGTATTACAAACAAGCGGCTATTAGGTCTCGTTTTATCGAATATGTGATGAGACTCTTACCAATAGTTGGCGGTGTTCTACTTTACACAATCTCAGTCATATCATATTACTATGCACCGCATTTTCTATCGGATACAGCGCATTCTTTCGTTGCTTCAATGTCAGGTGGAAGCACTATGAACGGTGTGTCAATGCTGCGCCAGATGGGATACCCGTCGCTGCACGTGGTAATCACTGCCTTCCAATATTTGTCAATAGGGCTGGCAATTACTGGACTTGGTCTTGTTGGGTTTGGGTTAGTAGCAAAAAAAATTCCAAAACCAATAGCTGTAAAGGTAGCTGTAGATGAACGATTTGAGAAATCTTATCCAACCCCACAACCAAATGGGTCAAAGACAGCCAAGAGATCTCAAACAAGTGCAGGAAATGAACAAGTGGCTTTTGAAGTTGTAAACGACGTTCTTACTAAACTAGAAACCGAATTAAAGGACATCAAAACAGTCTATGAAGAACATAAACAGCAGATGAATGATGAGAGAAAGAAACTGGAGCAGGTAGAAAGGGAACGCATGGCTAAAATTATAGCTACTGGCGAGGTTTTGATTAAAGAAATCACTCCAGATAAATTTGAAGAGAGAATAAAATATTATGTTGGGTTAAAAAACGAGAATACAGAACAACCCATAGACCTGTCATTGCTTGCA
>JBARDK010000129.1:0-1507 GCA_049795075.1 Nitrosotalea sp.
GATTAAGACATTGCAATACATTGAGGCCTCAAAACTCATGGGACAAAAAGACTTCAAGATAATATTCAAACATGTACTACCACAACTTCTTCCTTATACATTTGCAAGCATCGCAATCTCGGTTCCAGCGGCAATAACTACAGAGGCAGGGCTTAGCTTCTTGGGGCTAGGCGATCCGACTTTTCCTACGTGGGGTCAGATACTACATGATGCCAGCGTCTACGGAGCTGCAGAAAGGGGGCTCTGGTGGTGGATACTTCCTCCGGGAATTATGATTGCAATAACCGGTCTTGCCTTTGTCTTTATTGGTCACGCGATGGATACAATAGTTAATCCTAAGCTACGACGTTAGAATTGAACTGACGAATTATCTTTATTGTTTCGTCATTAAGCCTAATAGTATATGCGGCAGCGTTGGGGTCTGTAGACTGGGCAAGTGATTCTGCAAATTGGGTCTTGTCTTTTCCTCTTTGGTACATGCCCCCAGACTCTTTGATGCATAAGGGGAATTTTTGCAGTTTGAGTCCATTTTGGAAGAGATGTGCCATGAATTTTTTGTAATCTTCTGGAGAATACCAATCTGCATTTTTTTCCTCACAAAGCATTATCCAAGTGTCTATTGTATTCTGGAATAATGCTTTCTTTCTAAGATCTTCAAGGGTCATTTTTAAATTTTAAAAGTCTGCTCTTTTCATCTTAGAGCCACATCTTGGACAGGTACCGCCTTTGAATCTATTATTGCATGCAAGGCAGATGTACTTGACTCCTTGGCTTTGACCAAAGAATCCTCCACCTCCACCGCTACCAGTGTCTGTTCCCATTCCTCCCATTCTTTTGAGTGCTCTATTTCTCAAGAAGAGTGGAAATACTATGAAAATCGCTAATGCAGCTATCAAACCAAATGGCCATGGTAAAAGCATCTGTAATCCTATGCTGACTGCAAGTGATCCAAAAAGGAAGATGAGGTAAGTCTTGTAATTTATCAACATTACCTGTTATAGTAAAAAGCTTATAAATTTTTGTCATGATTTGTCCGAACTTATTGTTATTTCAAGTAGATTTCCATCACGGTCGTATGCAAACACGTCATTATCATCATAGGGGGATTGCACAATTATTGAAACAAAACCAAAAAAATTGTGCAGATCAGTGACAGAAGGCTTTGCTACCCCGCTTGGGTGTGAGTGAACGGTGCCAACATAACTGGCATCTAGGGGCAGAAATGAATGTGGAAAACCTGCAAATGTAGGCCCAGTGTGCGAGAACGGCGGTATAACTAGACCATCTACAAAGACTTGTCCTTTCTTGTATTTGCCGCGTAAAATGAGAATTCCCTCGTTGGGATGGTTCATCTTGCAGTAAGTAAGGATACCATCTCGGATTTGTTTAGTTATAGTTACGGTTCTGCGTACTCGTTGTGGTCTCTTAAATATCACAGTATAACCTTTACATAGAAACTAATTAACCTTAGAAAATAGAGATTTTAATTCTATGTTTTAACGATGAC
>JBARDK010000130.1:0-15108 GCA_049795075.1 Nitrosotalea sp.
GTAAAATATCTGGATAAAGTTTCAAATCTCACTGCAAGAAATGATTCGTTCTTTGTAGTAGATGGCGTATCAATAGTAGGTGGTGAGGAATTACACATGGACAAATGGGGAATAGATGTGTGTGTCACAGGGGCACAAAAGGCACTAGCTGCCCCGCCTGGAATCTCGCCAATTGCAGTAAGCCCCAAGGCAAAAAAGCACATGATTGCAAACCCGCCTCCGACATTTTACTTTAACATGGCACGATACTTCAAGTATTATGACGAGAACAAAGAGACTCCATTTACTCCTGCAATACCGCTACTCTATGCATACAGGGAGGCACTAGACATGATACTAGAAGAGGGAATGGAAAATAGAGTGAAAAGACACCGAGTCTGCTCTGATGCATTTTACAGTGGTCTGAGTGCACTAGGTCTTACACCATTTGCAAACGAGGATGCACGATCTACAGTTGTAATTGCGCTAAACTATCTGCAAGGACTGGACGACAAAACTTTTCGTGGAACACTATCAGAAAAATTCCGTGTCTTGGTTGCAGGTGGATTTGGCGAGCTGAAAGGCAAAGTATTCAGAGTTGGCTGCATGGGCGAGGTACAGAAATATCACGTCATGAGAACTATTTCTGCAATTCATTCAACACTTGACATGATGGGATACAAGACAAATCCCGAAGCACTCAAAGTGGCTGAAGAGAAACTAAAAGCACTCTGATCTCAAAGAATTATTTTCAATCTAAACAGAAATCAGAATCACTGTTTTACAATAGAATAATACGTTGCAGGAAATGTCTGGCCGTTGGAATCAAGCCACACCAAGACATCGTACACGCCAGGCTTTGTAATTATCTGGCTTGCATCAAAGCTTACTGCCACGCTGTTGCCCTGTTCGGTCCACTGCTTTGCGGTAACCATGGTATATCCTGGGAGCTGCTCGTAATACTGTCCAAAAGGCAAGGGCCTGTCAACTATTGCAAGCGGTGTTCCAAGACTGTACGATGTGGCATGGCTGTTCTGCTCGTATATTGCATGTGTTGGAAGGCTGTCATAGTCAACCTCGATGTAGTCTATCTTTCCCTGTGAGATCATTCCCGAAAATGATACTGTCCCAGAATTGTATGTTATTGGCTGGGTAAAAGAAATGTAATTGTTCTCAAAATTCTGGACAATCACAAAAGTATTGTCATCGTATGCAATCCCAATGCTGACACTTGTGTGATGCGGATCCAATATGTTCTCCTTGTGCCCCCAGTCAGAGGATGCGTCGTTGTACATCATGTCGTATTCTGAAGTCTTTATCTGGTCCATAGGATTTATGGCGCAAACCAATCCCTCGCACAGTGCAGTTGCAACGTTTTGCTGTACTGCTCCAAGCCCACCATATCTTGTGTATGACATGTACGGTTTTTCGCCATCAGTCATCCAGTGTGATATCTGCCTTGTTCCAAGTATGTCTTGGGCCTGCGCCTGTGCAGCCTGGTTTGAGCTTAGCACTACAGGTGAGAGACCTGACTGAGCCCTGTCCTGATTTATCAACTGCAACGCATATTGCTGAAGCTGCGTGCCAGAATATTTTGGCCCAAGCACATTGTAGATTACATCTACTGGAGTCTCTGTGCTTGAAATCGTGGATGCATTGGGCTGGATTATTTTTTGCACGATTCCTGTCAGGTGTAATATAGAATAAGTTGAGCCACTGCGAATCTCAAGCTTGTTTATCATATTGTGAAAAGACTGTGCCGATGTCTTGATTGCAGGCATGGCAATTGATTCAAGATAGTCCGCATTGTCATATACTACAAAACATGCCGCCAGAATTCCCAGTGCAAAAAATGCGGAAGTCTTGTTTGTCATGCCTTTTTTCCAATGTTACATCAAGAGGCAAATCTCAAGCTATGCTATCCCCACGTTGCCTGAAGATTCTGCTGTAAGCGGGGTGCCTCCATTGCTTGGCCAATCTGAGAACATGTCTGCGTAAAGGCTGCCGGCTCCAACATTTGCATCACTTGGCACGTAAAATGACACGACCATCTCGGTGTCTCCTGCTCCAAGCGATGTCTTGATCGAACCAACGCCAAGGCTTGTGCCATCAGGGCCTGCAAGGTTTACGGTGATGAGTGCAGACTGGCTTGAGGCCGATGAGAGAACTATCTTTGCATATCCCGTGGTGCCCTTTGCAAACGAGGTCACTACATTATTTCCCTCTTGATCTGTTGGCTGTATCGATACAATCGATACACTTGAGGGCTGTACTGTCTGCGATGATACAGTAAACTCGGCAGAGCCTTTGACGTAATTTCCGCCAACAAGTGCAGTTGACGTAACTTGGTAACTGCCTGCCTGCGCATCAGGTGGCAAGCCCACCTGGAGTATTGCATCTCCCTGTGTCCCCACCTGTACAGCTCTTGAAGCAATAATGTTAAGCGATGGGCCAGTCACAACTATTGCAACGTTCTGTCCCGCTTGGGCTCCTGCAGGATACGAAGTGATTGTTACATTCTCTCCTGGGTTGTACGATGACCTGTCGGTCTGCAAGTTCATGGTCGATGATGTTGCAACCGATGGCAAGCCATCTGCCAAGACAACTGCTGTTGCCGAGCTGCCATAGTCTGACTCGTCTCCGCCGTATGAGGCAGTTACTGTTATGTTGCTTGAGCTTGCCGGTGGAGTGTACACAAGCGAGCAGCTGTTGTCAGAAACCATGCACGTGCTTGGACTAAACGTGCCGCCTGCGCCGTTATCGCTCCATGATACGATGCCACTTAGAGCATAGCCTGGGTTTGACGTAACGTCAAGTGTTGCAGTAAATGTGATTGTACTTCCAGCTACAAGTGTTGTAGTACTTGGCGTAATGGTTACGGTAGTATCACGTATTGAACTTCCCACTTGCAACGAAGCTGTACCATAACTGCTCTGGTGCATACTGTCTCCTCCATAGCTTGCCGTTATTGTAATCATACCTGGCGAGCTTGTAGGCGGCGTGTATGTTACCATACAGATGTCGTCATAGATTGTACATGTTGTCGCACTGAATATACCTCCACTATTTCCATCACTCCACGATACAACACCGGTGGGAGTGGTAGCTCCACTTGAAGTGTCAGTGACAGTTACTGCAAATGTTTCCGACCCGCCAACTGATCCAGTTACCAAATTTGGCGTAATGGCAGTAGCTGTAACATGTGACATGATCTCTTGCTGGGGTTGAGGTGTGGTATATGTAACACTGCTTGCAGGAACAGGTACTACACGATCGTGTGCCATCCAGTATTGAACATCTGATGAAAACGTCTTGTAGTCGATCTTTCCACTTGACCACAACGAGGCATCATTTTTTACCCATTGAGGTACTGGAGCATTATTTCCTGAATGCTGTATTGTCTTGTCGTGACTCATAAATTGCTGTATACTCTGCATAGATTGGGCGTCACCTGCCTTGTTGTTTGCCCATTGTTGGGCTCCTGTCTTTGAAGGAACTGTCCCCGATCTTTGATAATATGTACCGTTGACATGCGATGTTGCATTTGGAACCTGCTGAGTCGCTGTAGGCGTACTAGGTGGAACCTGTGGAGCAGGCTGGGTTACTGTAGATGTACTGTTTGGAGCTTGTGTAATGGCTGGAGCCTGTGTACTGGGTTGCGGCGATATGACAGGCGGAGCTGCAGTAACGGTAGGCGAGTCTGATGCACCTGGCACAGTCTGTGATGGTTCTGGCGTACTAGGAACTTGGTTATCTTGAACTGGTGCAGGTCGAACAGTCGATGTAGCATTTGAAGCTGTACCTGTCTGCGAAGACATGTCTGCCCCTGTCAAAACTGTATCTACTACACTTGCAGTCCCCGCGTTATCTACTTGGGTGCTGCTACTGTATGAAAATGAAAGATCGGCAAAAGCATACTGTGGCAAAATCAATAGTGCTGCAAATGCAAGAAGGACTAGAGCTTTTATTCTCATGTTACAATACTTTCGTCATTTTACTTATAAAAAATTGTGACACTATGTTCAGGAACATTGTTAATGATGATTAGGGTACCAATAATTTGGATACAAACCAATTATGCATAATTCTTTAATAGATCCTGATTCCGTCAAGTTATTGGGACATACACTATCAAATAGATCGCAGTTATTTCTTAAAACTCTCAAGATCAAGAATGAATCCCATTATCAGCTGTACAGAATCATAAGTAAGAATGATACAGTTTTTCTAAATGCCTCAATAAGCATAGCCGAGTCGTTACATCAGAAGCAAAGAACCTGATAAGCCAAGGAATACAGGTTTGAAGTTCTGCCAAACAGAAAAATGATGAACGAAAAAATGATTAACACACAAAAAAGTCATCTTTAGATTAATATAAGGAACAAAAAGGATCGTTGACATTGGCTTTCCAAAAAGGCACCTTGGTTCTTGCAGATTATACTGCCAAAGTCAAAGACACAAACGAAGTCTTTGAAACTACAAGAGAAGCTGACGCAAAATCTGGCAACATTTTTGATGCAAATGTAAAGTACCAACCAAAACTTGTCTCAGTGGGAGAGTCTTGGGTGCTCAAGGGACTAGACGATGCACTCTTGGCTGCAAATGCAGGTGACAAGCTAACAGTAGAGGTACCACCAGAGAAGGGATTTGGAACACGAGACCCAGCCAAAGTAAGAATGATTCCACTGCGAAAGTTAGGCGATGATGCAGAGAAAGTCTCTGTAGGTGATGTAATTGAACTCGATGACAAGACTGGAATTATCAGATTCATTGGCTCAGGACGAGTCCAGGTTGATTACAATCACAGGTTTGCCGGTAGAACAATTTTGTATGATGTTAACGTACTAAAATCACTTGATACTGATCAAGACAAAATTATGGGACTGCTCAAAAGGAGATTTCCGCTTGATGAATCCAAACTGAAATTTGAGATAAAGGGAACGCAGCTTGACGTTACCATACCAGACGAGGCAATGATGATGGAAGGCCTTCAGGTAGTAAAGCGAGCAATAGCAAATGAGGTCATCAAGTTTGTGTCAACACTTGACAAAATTAATTTTATAGAGTCATACAACAAGGCAAAGCCGCAGGAAAAGCCAGAAGAGCAAAAAGCTGAAGCCGCACCAGCACAGCCAAAAGCAGCCTAGAGAACGCCAGTACTTTTTGCAAGAGAAATAGCTTTTTCTCCAGTCATCTTTACCTCACTTAATATCGTGTATCTTTCCGGCCTCAATGACTGGGCAATGGAGAGCGCCTCTGCCAAAATCTTGGACGAAAGTCCGATCTCTTTTGCAGTAGTTGGTGCTCCGACATTTTTTAGCATCTGAATTATTTTCTTCCAGTCCTGTCCTTGTAGCTTTGCAATCAATATGGCACCAATTCCGCATTTCTCGCCATGCAATCCTATACCTGGCTTGAGATAATCTACCGCATGTGAAAACAAGTGTTCTGCACCAGAGCACGGCCTACTCGAGCCTGCAATGCATGCAGCTACACCTGAGCTGATAAGAGCTTCTACAATCATTCTAACATCAGGTTTTTTCTTGAAATTTTTAGAGTTGTCAATTACAATTTTTGCGCTCATCGATGCAAGATTTGCAGCATAAGTGCCAAAGTACTCTCCAACTTTATCCCTTGCAAGCTCCCAGTCGCGCACAGCAGTTACTTTTGCCATTAGGTCGCCACAGCCGCTTGCAATAAGCCTGTGCGGCGCCTTCTTTAGTATCTCAATATCAACAAAGACTCCAAGTGGAGCAGTAGCTACAATAGAATACGGCCTGTCGCCTCGCAAGGAGACAAATGGACTTGCTATACCATCATGTGATGCTGACGTTGGAACGCTGACAAATGGTTTTTTGAGCTTGAATGCAACCATCTTTGCAATATCAACAGATCTGCCACCGCCAATTCCAACTATAATATCGCTCTTGTCTTTTTTTATCTCAAGAAGAGTCTTTTTTGTAGACTCGATATCATTGCTTGAACAAAGATGCCAGACATTTTTTATCTTTTGTCTTGCAAGTGATTTTGATACCTTTTCGTACGTAATCTTTCTTACCTGATCGCCTGAAACAAAAGAAACTTTTCTTGGATTTGCAAGGCCTTGCAGAAAACTTCCAATATCTCCGATGTTTTTTTCGCCGACAACTATCTGCCTTGGCAGTTCCATGACATGAGATGGCATGAGCTTTTCTTCAAGCCTCGATATTTATCGATTCCCAGAGCGATCTAAAGTTTATTAAACGGTGGAATTCTATTTCAAGCATCTCTAGTTAGGTAGAATGCTTTGTCAGACTATATTGAACAACACACATTTCATGGCACAACTACGGTAGGAATAGCCTGCACAGACGGAGTAGTCTTGTGCGCGGATATGAGGGCAAGCGCTGGCTATTTTATTGCAAACAACAATACCATGAAGATTCAAAAAATAGACAACCATGCAGGCATGACAATAGCAGGTGGTGTGGCAGATGCACAAAATGTCACTGACATGCTAAGATATCACTGCAACCTTCACAGAGTAGACAAGGGAGAATATCTTCCAATAAAGTCAATTGCAAGGCTTGCCTCGCTAATATTCTTCCAGAATAGATACTATCCATTTATCGCCGACATTTTGGTTGGCGGATATGACAAACAAGGACCAACATTGTACAATATAGATATGTTTGGATCTATGTTCCAGAAAAAATATGTTACAACAGGAAGCGGCTCTCCAGTAGCATATGGCTTGCTTGAAAGCGAGTATCGCGACGGACTTTCAGTAGAAGAAGGCAAAACAATTGCACTCCGAGCAGTCAAGGCTGCGATAACAAGAAACATTGGAACAGGTGACGGAATAAATGTCACAATCATTGACAAGCAAGGATACCAACTCTTAACAAAAGAACAGAAGAAAGCCATTATTACGCTCTAGTGATTTAATGCAAAGAAATAAGCAACAACGTGAAGTGTCTCCATTACCCAATATCATGGGAACCATACTACAAAGTATACCAAAAGAAGCTGAAGTTACCAAGATAGAGTATGAGGGCCCAAGAATTGCAATCTATACAAGAAATCCTCGCTATCTGATGGAGCACAACGAAGTAATCTCCAACATGGTAAATGTGATAAAAAAGAGAATTGTCGTAAGAACAGAAGAGTCTATTAGAAAAACTGAGGAGGAAGCAAGACAGATACTAGTCCAGATGCTTCCAAAAGAGATTGACCTGCGCGGAACATTCTTTGATACGGCAATTGGGGAGCTTACAGTAGAGGTAAAGCACCTCTGGCTTTTAGATAACAACGCGTCTTTTAATATTGCAGACTTGGTATCCAAGACTGGCTGGCGTATAAGAATCAGAAAGGCAACTACCATCCAGTCCCAGACCATACAGACAATAAACTATAACCTCAAGATTTCATCAACTGAGAGAAGCAAGCACCTGCGACAGATAGGCGAGCAGATATTTCGACCAAAATTGTCCGAAGACGCCGAAGTCTCACTTATGACACTTGGCGGATTCAGCCAGGTAGGTAGGTCATGCATGTTGCTTACCACACACGAAAGCAAGATACTGATAGACTGTGGTATCAACCCTGGCACCAGAAACCCACTAGAAGCTTATCCCCGTCTTGACTGGGCAAATATTACACTAGACGAGCTTGATGCAGTTGTCATCAGTCATGCTCACCTTGATCATACCGGATTTTTGCCTGTCCTTTTCAAATATGGCTACAAGGGACCGATCTACTGTACCGAGCCAACGTTGCCAATGATGAACCTAATTCAGCTTGACGCCATAAAGGTGGCCGCTGCGCAAGGCAGGATTCCAATGTACTCTGAGAGAGACGTCAAGCAGGTAATGAAGCAGACAATATCTTTGGCATATGGAACTGTCACTGATATATCGCCTGACATTAAACTTGTATTTTCAAATGCAGGACACATACTTGGTTCTGCGTCATGTCATTTCCATATCGGAAACGGGAACCATAACTTTGTCTATACTGGCGATCTAAAGTATGGCAAATCGATGCTCTTTGATAGCGCATCATGGAATTTCCCGCGAGTTGAGACTTTATTGATAGAGAGCACATATGGCGCAAAAGAAGACATCCAGTCAACAAGAGAAGAAGTGGAAGGCGCATTTATCAGATCGGTAAACGAGACACTGCGAAACGGCGGCAAGGTGCTAATTCCAATTCCAGCTGTTGGCCGTGCACAGGAATTGATGATGGTAATTGATCAATACATGAAGGCAGGGCATCTCATGGAAGCACCGGTATTTACAGAAGGAATGATATCAGAGGCAACAGCAATTCATGAAGCCTATCCTGAATACTTGGCACGCGACTTGCGAGAAAAGATTTTGAGTACGGAAGAAAATCCATTTGATTCTGAATATTTCACAAACATTGAGCATTCCGATGCGCGAGAAGAGGCACTACGCGAGGGACCATGCATTATAATGGCAACATCTGGAATGCTAGAAGGTGGACCAGTTCTTGAATATTTCAAACATATCGCACCGTCACAGAAGAACAAGATCTTGTTTGTGTCATATCAAGTAAATGGCACCATGGGAAGAAGGGTGCTTGACAACTCAAAACAGGTCTCAGTGGTTGGAAAGGATGGAAAAATTGAGGTAATCAACATAAATTGCTCTACAGAAAAACTAGATGGGTTTTCAGGACACAGTGACTATAACCAATTAATGTCATATGTTCACAAGCTAAGACCCAAGCTTAGACGGGTTATAGTAAACCATGGTGAGCGAAGAAAGTGCGAGAACCTTGCAAGCTCGATTCACAGAATGTTTAGAATTGCAACAACATGTCCGCAAGTGCAAGAAGGCATTAGGTTACTCTAATATCATTTCAGAATCGTTACTGGAAAAATTATTTTAGATCGTATTCTGCTTTCCAGATCTTGACGCCAGACGGGGTGACAATAATTCTCTCCTCTCCTAGTCTTGCAATATCTGCATCATGTGTCTTTGCAATACTGTATATTTCCTCGACCACTTTTCTTAGCTCGTCTACATTTTTTTGTGCAAGTGGTGTTACTCGCAGAACCAAAATCATACCCTTTTTGATATCTTCTTTTACAGTATGGATATCACTTTTGTCTCGAAGCGTAATCGCTTTGAGAAAGGTCGGGGCCGCTTGCTTTTGCATATCATTGGTATGGATCTAGCTCCCTCAAAAAGTCTTTGTAGTCAATTGCAATTCACAGACTAGGTTGATTTGACTAGAGCATGAATTTTAGGTAGTCTTGCTCTGATATGGCACCTGCTGGAATTTCAGAATGGGCGTCATTTTTTTGTACCAGCATGACACCTGTAGAGTCCTTTGGTGCATCAGAGTATCGGAATGTAATATCAGATGATGTTTTTAGATTATTTTGGGAATCGTCTCCGCGCAAAAGTGATATCGGTCCCATGTGGTCCTTTGTCTCAAACAATGTGTCCCACGGGAGAGCAAGTGCCTTTAGCATCTCGTTTTCGTCCTTGTTTCTTCCAACAATTAATTTTGTGTTACCATCAAACCTGAAGTGTCTTCCAATCTTTAAGAGATCAATATCATTTGTTGTCGGGGTTTCAGTATACTTGAAAAGATCTTTAGCTCGTATGGCAAATCTTGGATCGGTAAGCAGGCAACCACCTCCTGCATTTGGAGGATCGATAAACCCGAATTGCTCTGCCATCTTTAGCTGCTCCTTTCTGGAACGGCCGCGAATCATTCCAAGATTTTCCCGCTTGATAATGCCATTCTCTTCAGGTTCTGTCTTTGGCAATAACGCACCAGAGAGCGGCCTTACAATTTTTCCCTCAAGGCCTGATTCTTTTTCAATTGTTCTTAACGCTGGACCATGCTGTGACATTGGTCGCTGTCCCAGTACCTCGCCTGAAATGATAAACTCTGCACCGATATCTTCCATGACTTGTTTTCCTGCCTTGAACATCATTGCACGGCAGTCAATGCATGGGTTCATTCCGGAACCAAATCCGTGCTTTGGATGCTTTAGCATCTCGATATACTCGTCTCCAAGATATACTGTTTTTAGATCAACACCCAGCATGTCTGCAGTTCCTCTGATTTCAAAACCGCAGCCTCTTCCACAATCAAAATCGCAAAACGGAGTTTTTATTGCAACAGCAGTAACATCAAAGCCCTGATTTTGCATCATTTTTACAGCTAGCCTGCTGTCTAGTCCACCTGATAGTAATGCAACAACTTTTTTCTTTTCTTCCACGATACAAAAACTCTGATTCCATTATCTAAAGGTACTGTCAATATTTCCAGCAAACATAAATGGAGATTGTACCAAGTCTGGTGCAATGCAGAGCCGCAGAAAGAATTTGTTAAAATTTTGCAATAAACTAGAATGTGATACACTTGTTGCCTTTGAGCCAGAGAATCTCTATTACATGACTGGCTTTTGGGGCGAAGCCATAGGGATACTTGACAAGAGTGGCGCTACTATCATTGCACCAGAGCTTGAGGTGGGTCGCGCTAAAGAGGAGTCTGGGAACTGTCGGGTGGTAAAATCCGAGCGTGGTAAGGGGTCAATATCTACTCTTATTGATGCTGTAAAAGGCAGGAAAATCTGTACTGATACGAATAACTATGACATGGTACTATCACTCAAGAAGAGCCTTCCACGTGTAAGGTCATCTACAGCGCCCTTCTACCAGGCACGTCAGGTAAAGGATTCTGGCGAGATTGGCATACTCAAAAAGTGCTCGGAGATACTTGACGGGATGTACCAGCTCTGCGTGGACGAAATTAAGATAGGCATGTCAGAGATGGAGCTCCAGACCATACTAATGTCGTATGCGATGGAGCGCGGTGCCTTTGCTACAGGATACAAGTCTACGTTACAGCCTTTGATCATAGCTGGGGGACCAAACAGTGCCCTTCCTCATGCACAGGTAACCGAGCGCAAGTTCCAGGATGGTGACATGATTGTGGCAGACCTTACGTTACGTCACAAGGGGTATGTCTCAGACGCTACTAGGACATTTGGCTTGGGCAGTGTATCAACAGAGGCAAAAAAAGTATATGGTATTGTAAAAACGTCGCAGGAATCTGGCCTTCGTGCTGTGCGGCCAGGTGTTTCCTGCAAGTCAGTTGATGATGCATGCCGAAAAATTATTGTAAAAAAAGGATACGGGAAATATTTCATCCATTCAACAGGACATGGTATCGGGCTAGAAGTGCACGAGCTGCCAAACCTTGGACCGTCAAGCAAGACGGTATTATCAAAGAACATGGCAATAACTGTAGAGCCTGGAATTTATCTGCCAGGGAAATTTGGCGTGCGAATTGAGGATTCTCTGATTGTTGGACTAAGGCCTGACGTGATGCACCATTTTACAAAAGAATTAATTGTTGTTTGAGTATCAACACATTGTATATATTACAATAAATTAAACTGCAGAACATATTTGGAATTAAATTAATGGATAATATCGGTGACGAAAGAAGATCGCTTGATGGAGAGACTATTTTGTTTAAACATGAACAGAAAAATCGACATGCGTCTCTTGTTTTATGAGCTGTTGTTGCTAAAAATAGGCACAAATACAGCTCATAATATGAGAATAAAATTCGATCGTACTAAATCAACAAGAATGTGTTAATCCTATATAATGCGATCTAATAAAATAATATAATCTTCGATGTGTGTTATTGATTAAGAAATAATTCTTTTGGCAAGAATCAACCACGCGAAATTAGTTCTTATATACTAGTACATAGGCTAGCGATCATAAAAATAATTAATTTTTGAAAATTCAATTAATGTTTTGATCTCCATGTGGAACTAATTTAATATCTAAAAATGATGGTCAAAATAGTTCTTTTAAACTAGGTATGCATTGCGATTCTATGAAATATTTCATTTTAGCATTGAATAAAATTATGGGATGGATAATATGAGAACACAAAATTCTTCCGTGAAAAAGATTCAAGCAAGAAGAAACGAATTAAGGAAAATCATGCTTGAAGCACAACACACAGGAAAACCACGCACTAGAGAAGAACTTCTTAAGCAGCTAGCCGAAAAAGGATTTGATATTGACTTTTCTACATTATATCGGGATAAAATTGAAATTAATCGTACTAATACATTCATAGAAGATATTGCAGAATCAGAGTATAGTCCAATGCAGGAAGATATCTACAACAAGTTATTGTATGTAGAAGAACAAGCCCTACAATTGTACAATAAAGATTGGAAGATTAGTAGGTTTGTTAAAAGAAACCTGCCAGATGGCAGCATAACTGAGAGCAGTATAGTGCATGATGACAAGCCCAAGTTACAATGTTTGGGACTGATAAAAGATGTGCAGATCTTGAAGCGTAACGCATTGAAAGGTGATCCTGTAAATCTATCATTTGTTATGCTGAGTAAGAAGCTTAGTAACCTGAAAGAGGAATTAGGATTGACAACGAGACAACTGAATGAATATCAGAGGGAAAATACCGAACTAAAAGAAAAGTTAAACAAACTTGATCAGGGTTCTATTACCTAAATGTAGAAACCATCTTGTCAAATATAGGCAGAAAAGAAGCATACGAATTTTCATCGCAGTTGTTGAAACTTATGATTGGTACAATCTGACCATCATTTATGGCATAATCCTCATTCTTACATGTTGTAGATCCAATAGGTTCAGTATATTGAATACGATATGCTTCTTTGTTTCCTATTGTAATCTTATCTTGTGACTGTACCGTAATGGGATATCCTGTTACGCCTGCCTGACTTAGATATGAACTGACTAGCTGATCAAAAGAGCTGTCAGTGTTTTGCATGGTTTGTATCTCAACCAAGAAATTTGGGGCAACCAGCTTGTCTTTGAGTCCTATGTTTCCATCAGGAAGGTTATTGTCAATGACCCAATTACTTGGATAATCAATAGAAAAGATATCTATACCGCAACAAGTGAGAAACAAAAATGAAAGAAGACAGTACAGAACCAAGCAAAAACACAGAGACAGAAGTCTCGTCTTCTGCATGGCTTGCACTTGCCATAATCTGTGGCCTGGCCCTTGCCACAATGTATGGCGAGACGATGGTATTACCAGCTATTCCTGATTTCATCAAAGACTTTAACATCTCATACAACACATCGTCGTGGATCCTCTCATCCTATCTCATAGCAGGCGCAGTAATGACGCCTATTGCAGGCAAGCTTTCAGACATTTACGGCAAAAAAAAGATACTCCTAATTGTGATGATGATATATTCTGCAGGAATTTTGGCAGGAGGATTTGCAAACTCGCTCCCCTTTCTGCTTGGTGCACGAATTGCGCAAGGCGTTGGAATATCGATGTTCCCAATTGCATTTGGCATAGTGCGCGATATATTTCCAATCCAAAAGCTTGGGATGGCCCAAGGGATATTTACCTCGACATTTTTTGGAGGCTCTGTAATTGGACTAATCGCCGGCGCAAAAATAATCTCAGACTATGGCTGGCATGCAACATTTTTCTCCGTATTTCCAATAGCAATAACATTGGCCTTTATAATGAAAAAATTCATCAAGGTAAAGAAAACAGAGCAAGAAGACAAGACAGGAATAGATGTCAAGGGCACACTAGCACTCTCTGGTACCGTAGTCTTGTTCTTGATGGGATTGTCTTTTCTCCAAGAGCTAAGTTCTGGAAATCTTTACCCATTGGGATTTTTTGCAGGGTCTGCAATATTGCTGATAATTTTTGCAACCCTTGAAAAAAGAGTGCCACACCCACTAATTGATCTCAAGGTACTTTCAGACAAGGTGCTTTTACCATCAAATATTATATTGATTATAGTCGGGGTATCAACTTTCATGGTATACCAAACAATCCCAATACTGATACGCAGCCCACAACCCCTTGGCTTTGGTGGAAGCGTAATAACAGTAGCCGAAGTCCAGCTCCCGTTCATGATCATCTCCCTTGTGGTATCTGCAGCAGGAGGATTTTTCCTCTCAAGAATAGGAAACGTCAACCTTACAGCACTAGGAACAATAATTTGTGCAGTTGGATTTTTTAGCATACTTGCATTTCACTATACCGAATATGCCATATCTGCCACATTGGCAATAATTTCTGTAGGGCTCTCGCTTGCCATAGTTGGATGCTTTAATATCGTCCTAATGTCATCGCCGCAAAAGGTACAGGGAATATCACTTGGCATGACCGTACTTTTGATGCTTGTAGGAAACTCGCTTGGGCCTTCACTTGCAGGCATGTATCAGCAGATGTATCGTGGTACAATACCTAACATTTCTGGCACATTTCCGTCTGCGCAAGCCTATGACCAGATATTTCTAACTGCTGCGGTATTATCTCTAGTCTCAGTTTTTCTTGCAGTTGTCTTGCGAAAAAAGATGGGCGCAAAAACCAGCATGGTATCAAGTTGAAACTCTTGGGAATTAACACAATATACCATACCAGTACTATAACATAAATCAGGCAAGCTTAAGATGATTTGGAAAAAATCACCTATTGCCAAAGGTATGGAACGCCAACCTTTTTGTAATTCTTTCACTATTATATTACATGTCCATCCAAAAGATACTGGACAATATTATGAACACGGATCATCACATTCGATATGCTACCATTTGTGACATGGAAGGCAACGAGGTGGGAACAGTGATTCGCGATGGAGTCACGCAAATTCTAAACGACCAGGAACACAAAGAAACGCTACATTATGCGGTAAGTGCCTGGAAGACAAGAGCCAAGTTGGCGCCAAAGATAGGAAAAGGAAAATATGTTCTTGCAGTTTATGAGCACCTGCGAAGATTGACAATGCCAATTGGAGACAAGTACATGCTACTGATAACTTGGGGGCCTGAGGGAGGAACTCAAGACATTATCACCCATCTTCAAAACATGTTCTCAGGCGATCCCACTTTGGACTGGTAGAAAAGATGAGGATCGATAGATCCTGATGGCAAACCTTACTGTGCAGGTTGGAAATAGTTAAGGTCAACAATGACGTAATTATACCATGAACAAATATGTTATTGCAATATTAGTAATTTTAGTACTGGTTGGAATAGGAATCGCAATTGGTACCGTGCATTTACTTGTAACACCACATGCGCCAGAACATTACATCCTGCATTGTGCACAGCC
>JBARDK010000131.1:0-3891 GCA_049795075.1 Nitrosotalea sp.
ACAGAGAGATGCCGCAATAAAGATAGGTGCACTTGGGGCAACCACGCTTGTATTTCGAGACTACAAACTCTTCACGTCTGACAAAAGTTATGACATACCAATTAAAGATCAAAAACTAACTTTTGCACTAGTTGAAAAGTTACAGCCTGAAAATGGAGATGTTGTAATTATAGCAAGTGCGGAGAATAAAAAAATTGCCGACTTGGCTGCAAAAAGAGCAGCGCTAGAAACCATATCAAACCATGAAAAACACTCTTGATGGCCGTAAAAAGCATTTAAAACAGTTTAACGGATAATAGACATTGAATAACTACCAATGTTATCAGGTTTTAGGAGTACAAGACGGTTCTCCAATGAAAGAGGTAAAGGCAGCATATCGCAAATTGGTACTAAAATATCATCCAGACAAGAACAGCACAGATCAGAATGGAATGAAATTCAAGATTATATCAGAAGCCTACCAGACACTTCGAACTGATTACAAGAAAAGTATCGGCACGAGTTCAAATCACGAAAAATACGATGACAAAAATTCAAACAAGAAATATGATTTTGGCTCAAAAAGACGTTCATGGGGTGCAAGAGACTCAGACAAGACTCCACAAGAAGACTGGACTAGGTATACCAAGTATGCAGAAAATGCCTATCAGGACTTTTGGAAACAATACGAGCGGGTATTCTGGGATTACTATGAAAGAGTAAAGGAAGAGGTAAAGACAGATACTGAACCGATCCAAGTAGAACAAGAAGTGCCAATTTCAGTAAAAGTGGACCCAGAAAGATGCATAGCTTGTTGTAGCTGTGAGACCATAGCTCCCAAAGTATTCCACGTGGAAAAAAATGTGCATGTCAATCCAAAATCCAAAGTCATAAACGAGGAGGGTGCCAAATCAGAGAAAATTTTTGACGCAGCTCACACATGTCCTACAAAAGCAATCAGTGTAACTCACAAAGAAACACAACAAAGGTTATACCCTTACTAGAAAAATAAGACTGTTCATCCTAGGCTAGTCTTTAGAAGCGTTATGAGGTTAGGCAGGATGCGTAGAATACCCGTTCTTCTGATTAGGAATAATACATGCCGCATTTACGATAATCTAGTGGACAAGAAAAAACTAGCCGCGGTTATTGCGAACACCAAGGGAATTCTAAGAGAGCATCCTCTCTGTGATCACTGTCTTGGTAGGATGTTTGCAGAAAAGATGGGGGTAGTATCGCACAAGAGACTTGGAAATAAGATTAGAAACATACTAAAACAGAGGCCGGCAAAAACATGCTACATTTGCAAAAACGTGATGTTAAATCTTGATCTCCATCTGAAAAAAATGCTTGATATGACAAAAGAGTACCAGTTTTCAACATTCCTAATTGGTGCAATATTGCAACCGTCAATTCATGATAGAGATGACTCGATCCGCTCCAAGTTTAAGCTTCGTGGAATACCAAGCATTAAAAACGATGTAACCAGAGAGATGGGAAAATCGTTTTCACGAAAGACAAGATCCAAAGTGGACTATCAGAACCCAGATGTGGTGTTTACAATTGATTTCAAAAAGGAATACTATGAGATAAAGCCAAAAGCTGTACTGTTACAAGCAAGATATACAAAAAATATCAGGGGCCTACAACAAAAACAAAAGCCATGTGATCAGTGTGAAGGAAAAGGATGTTTTGTCTGTGACTTTCACGGAATTCGGGAATTTAATAGCGTTGAAGGAAAGATAGCCAAGTTTCTAATTGACAAGTTTGGTGCACAACAGGCAAAGATTACCTGGATTGGAAGCGAGGATGAATCAAGCCTTGTAATGGGAAACGGACGGCCGTTTTTTGTAAAATTGGTAAACCCGCACAAGAGGGGCATCTCTCTTCCAAAAAAGATTGACTTGGACGGAGTTTCAATTCATAGGACACATGTCATATTGAAAATCCCATCAGATCCTGTAAGGTTTAGGACAGAGGTTGTTATGGAGATAGACGCAGAAAATGATATTGCGCCCAATGCACTGGAAGAACTGGGAAGACTTGAGGGACAACCTGTAGTTTTGTATGAAGATTCAGGCCGTAAGCACAAGAAAATTATCTACGACATCAAATTCAAAAAAGAATCTGAAAAGTCATTTAGGATTATGATGGAATCTGACGGCGGAATACCGCTGAAAAGATTTGTTGCAGGCCAAGAGGTAGAACCAAGCGTATCTAGTATACTTGAAACAAACTGCAGATGCAAGTTGTTTGATTTTCACAAAATAACTGTTAAAAGATCCTGATTTGTTATTTCAACAAAGAAAATACTGAAAAAACAACATTAAAGTAAATCTCACAAAAACCAACAATATTGAATTCTGTTACAGAAACTTGTGTTGTATCAGTACCAAAAGACAAGGTCTTCAAATTCTTATCTAGTGTTGAAAACCTGCCAAAGTGGAGTACACAGTTTGTAAAAGAAATATCTGTTGTTGACGGCAAATACAAAGCAATAACGCCAATAGGAGAAGTATTCATACGGTTTGAAACCAATTCCAAGGCAGGCCTCATTGACATCTATGCAGGACCCACTGAACAATATATGACACCAGCATATATGAGAATAATCCCTTTTTCAGAGAATTCAACTGGAATAATGTTCACATTTTTCCAGTGGGCTGATACTGACAACACGACTTGGCAAATCTTTTGTGAATGGATAAAAATTGAGGTTGGAAATATCAAAAAACATTTTTCCTAGATGCTTTAGAATTGAGGGCAGTCATCATACATAAATAAATGTCCGACACAAGTCCGGTACCAGGTAATATTTGATGATAACGCATTGTCCAGATTGTAAAAGACCATTGATAGAATTTGATCTAGGTTCGGGAAATTATCACTGCTCTAATCCCAGCTGCGGCTTTCAATATTTGGAATTAATGACAGGAAAACAGCACAGAAAAAGTGTCGAAACTGAAGAAATAGAACGCAAACCTACAGTCGATAACCTCGATAAAAAACCAAAGCGAATTCTTGTTGGACTGGCAATAGAGAGTACGTTGATTAGCATGGGTCATTCTATATTTGATAAAGTAACTATCAAGTTGCGAGAAGATTACAATGCTAATGTCTTTGATTGCCTTGATAATCCACAATACCTGAAAAAAATTCTAGAGGAGAATTTCGACAATAGTGTTAGCACTGTGATGACAAAATCAGTTAAAACTATCTTGGGAGAATTTGCCTACTATGATTCCATACGAGAATTTTTGGATAAATTAAGTGACAAAAATTAGTATCCAAAATTGGAAAATGAGATCACGTATTACCACTTGTATGGTACGGGACAAATTATTTTATACTGATTATCTCTGATTCAAGAAATGATGACTGAAGATGAATTTATTTGTCGTGCAAACTCTTCGCTAGCACGTAACAGTGATCCTGCTCTTAAATCAAAAGCTGGCAGTTCTGTTACCGATTTGATACCAACTCTCTATAATATGGCAAAAATAGTGATGAAAATACAATGTAGCCTTGACGTGACAAGCATGGATGACAAGTTGCTTGAGGAATTTTCCAAAATAGCGTCTGCAATAATGAAAATGACTCTTGACATTGAATACTTGAGAAGAAAAGGTCATTGATATGCATCTGCACTAATTTTTGCTCTTGTTTCCACACAACAGCTAACTTTATAGCGAATTTCTATGAATCTTCTACCGAGAACTTATCAGAAACCTAGGTATTCCTATATCATTGCCTCGCAAAGAATACAAGACAATTACCGTAAAAGAAGCAACATTTGTAAGGTTTCTTAAGGTAATTCATGATGCAAAGAAAGCAAATCCTGAACTTGATAATAGCATCTTTGTTGACAAGCTTTTGGATTCATACAAAAAGAAAGGATGATCTAAAATACTA
>JBARDK010000132.1:0-9015 GCA_049795075.1 Nitrosotalea sp.
AACTTGTACAAAGCGCCTCAAAAACCAGTCTAACCTACTTCGTAACATCCCAAAGATGAAAAATCATTATGTATTTGGTGTTTAGTTGAGATGCTAGTTGAAAACCTAGACCTGAATGTACTAAGAATATCAATAGCACTCTGCATGTTGCTAATAGCTTCAATTCTTGATATGAGAAAAAGGGAGATCAATGATATTCTGTGGATTGGGTTTGGAGTGGTTGCTGCAATATTAATCCTCATCAGCGGAGATCCTTGGTCCACTGTTAAATCAGTAGGCATATCGATGATAATTGCACCTATTGTTCTTGTTATATGGAGGCTAGGGGTATTTGGTGGGGCTGATGCCTTTTGTCTGATTGTTCTTGCATCTCTTGCGCCTATGATCTCTCTGCACGATTATCAAATAACTCCTCTTACGACCCTAACTAATGCAGCAATAATCTCGACTATGCCACTATTTGTAAACCTTGGTAGAAATCTCATTGCAGTGTCAAGAAAGGAGGACATTTTCAACGGTATAAAAGAGACAAAGCTAAACAAGGTAGTGGCACTATTTGTAGGATATCGGGCAAAGACTCCAAAACATAGCTTCTCAATGGAACGAATTGAAGGAAACCAGAGACGGCTCAATCTTGGATTGCAACATGCAGAAACAACTGAGTTTTGTAAAACATCGGACACATGGGTTACTCCCGGTGTTCCCTACATAATTTACATATCTCTCGGTTTTGTCATTCAGATAATTTACGGAGATATTATCTTTAATTTTATACACAGTTTTTGACAAGACCATTAGTCGTATGTCGTGAATTTTCTCAAATATCGAAGATTTATTAATTGAGAAAAACGAATCACGACATGACACTAAAAGCAGGACTGATCATGTCAATAATTTCTATAATCATGCTTGCAATTTACGGTGCTGATTCAATAATGGCAATAAATGAAAATCTTGGTGTTCAAAGCACTGCTTTTCTACATACCGATGTTAAGACAAGGGGCACCGTATTTGGCATAATCCCGTCTGTTATGCTTGTAGCATCGTTTTTCATTACAAGAAAGGAACCATCAAAAGTTCTTGGAATTCTGATTATCATTGGTGGTGCATTAATGATAGCAGGAGTCGGAATAATCTTTGCGTTGCAAGGAAACGCTATTCCTACTGCAGGACGTGGAGAATTTGGTGCAGTTGTTGGAATTGGAATATTTATCGCAATCTTGGGCGGGATCAAGATTAAAAAATCCAAACAGAGTATAACATCCAGTTAATGACAACATGTGCCAAATGTGGCCAAGATTCAAAGAAAACCTACAATTGTGAACACACTGAGGAAGAGGAATTTTGTGTAGAGTGTTATACGGAATTGCACTATTATATGACAGAACCGAAAGGCAGGAAAGAATGATCTAAACTCAGCCTCTTTTTCCAAATCTTTTAATTGTAACTACTGAGGGATGACTATGTGAAGGCCGTAATTCTTTCTGGAGGGCTTGGAAAGAGGTTAAAGCCAATAACTGATTACATACCAAAACCACTGGTTCCGATTGATAATACTCCAGTGATAGAGTGGCAGATACGATATTTCAAGAAATTTGGCGTAAGAGAATTTGTAATTTGTGCAGGATATCGGAGTGAACAGATAGTTGATTATCTGGATGCAAAAGATCTGGATGTAAGCATTGACTACTCTATTGAGAAGACTCCGCTTGGCACAGGGGGTGCCATAAAGAGGGCTGGCAGATATATCGATGGAGATAGTTTTTACGTGATAAATGGAGATGTGATGACAAATTTGGATTTGAAAAAAATGAAAGTCGACCAAAACTCAATCGTGGTCATTCCACTACGCACAGGATTCGGATTAGTACATCTTTTAGGAAATAAAGTTAAAAGATTTGAAGAAAAACCAGAGGTTTTCAATTACTGGATGAATGCAGGACTGTACTGCCTGCAAAAAGATGTTCTGAAATATTTGCCAAAGGTTGGAAATATAGAGAATACTGCATTTCCAGAACTTGCAAAGAAAGGAATGCTTCATGTAACAAAATTTACCAAAGTATTCTGGCATTCTATTGATTCTCATAAGGACATGGAAGAATGCACCAGAGAAATAAAATCAGTAAAGTACGAAAGGTTCCTGTCAAAGTGATATTCTATGCGACTAGGTTTTAGCTTAGGATCATTATTGTCTCTTGACGAAATAATGGAATGCTCCAAGATTCTTTCTCAGTATAACCCGGATTCAATCTGGGTACCTGAAACATGGGGGATGGAATGCTGTTCAACGATGTCAGCTTTGTCCCAAATCGCAAAAAAACCAAAAATTGGTTCCTCGATTATGAATATCTATTCTAGAACTCCTGCACTCATATCAATGGCGGCAGCCACTCTTGATATAATTTCCAATGGAAGATTCATCTTGGGTCTTGGTACAAGTAGTCAATCTATTGTTGATGAATGGCATGGCATTGAATTTAATAGACCACTTGCTCGTATGAAAGAATACGTTGAGATAATACGGCTGGCAATTTCTGGCAATAAAGTAAACTATACTGGAAAGTTTTTCCAGTTAAGGAATTTTGCCCTTCTAATAAAACCTCCAAGAAATCGTATCCCGATATATATTGCTGCAATAAACCAGAATATGGTGGAATTAACGTGGAATATTGCTGATTGGATAATCTTCTACTTGAGACCTTTAACCGAATTACAATACATCATATCAAAAATGCAACAAAAAAAGAAAATAGATGTAGCATGTCAACTAATCACATGTGTATCTGAAGACAAAGATGAGGCAATTGAGAGGACAAAAAAGACAATAGCATTTTATGTCTCAGTTGGCAAAATTTACCGAGGGTTCTTGGCACGTAATGGATTTGAGAACGAAACTCAAGCAATTTTTAATGAATATCAAAAATCAGGCTTCAAGAATAATCACACTGAGGTATCAGATCATATGGTAGACGCCTTGTCAGTGTGTGGAACACCACTTGAAGTAAGCAAAAAGATAAAAAGATTTGTAAAAGCTGGGGTAGACCTTCCAATAATACAGTTTAATCCAACAGGAGATGTTACAAAATCGTTCAAGCTTCTCATATCTACTTTGGCAAGTGAATTAGTTTGAAAGTTGGAATAGCTGCAACTGGACTGACAAAATTTTCAAAAGATGAAATTTCTATGGAATCATTAATGGTTTCATCAATTAAACCGGTTTTTGAAAATGCCAGTAATTTAGAACAAAAAGATATCGATGTAGTACTTACCTCTACAAATGCCAATGAAAAGTATTTGGCAAACATTGTGTCAGAACTTTCAGGAATATCTCCAAAGATTGCTCACTCTGTAGAAAGCTTATGCAATTCAGGGACAAACTGCCTAGTGTCTGCATACGCTTACATATCATCTGGATTGGCAAAGACGGCACTAGTTGTGGGTGCAGAAAAAACGGATAGCCCGGGGCTAGTATTAGAATGGGATAAATCTAGAGGCCAATACAAACATCCAATTTATTGGTCTTCAATTTTTACACAAGCCTATATGAGAAAATATGGCGCAACAATGGAAGATCTGGCCTATGTGTCTGCCAAGAATCATAGAAATGCAATGGATAATCCAAATGCGTATTTCAACCGTACTTATTCTATAGAGGAGGTAATGCAATCAAAGATTCTTACCGAAAACATCAGGCTTTTAGATTGTTCCATGCCTTGTAATGGCGCTGCGGCCATCTTGCTTGCGTCCGAAGAAACAATCTCAAGGTTTACAGACAAGCCTATTTGGATAACCGGAGTTGGTCAAAAAGCAACTTCTGCTGGATTTACCAAAAATAATGATCTATCATCCATGCAATCTACTGTATCATCTGTTGTAGACGCGTATAAAATGTCAAAAAAGCAGCCATCTGACATTGACGTGGCCGAATTACATGATGCATTCAGTATTTGTGAGATGATTGAATTGGAAGATCTTGGTCTAGTTGACAGGGGAAGAAGCGCGTCTTATGTAAAACAGCTATATGACACATTTGATAGAAAAATAAATCCTAGAGGTGGTTTGATAGGATCTGGCCACCCCTTGGGCGCTACTGGCGTTGCTCAAACTATAGAAATATTTAACCAATTGCAAGGAACTGCAGGAAAAAGACAAATAAACGGTGCAAAAACAGGAATGATTCACAACATGTCTGCCGCAGCTACGTCTTCTACAGTTTTGATTCTCGAATCATGAACAAATTTGAACAGGAATTAAAAAACAACAATTTTGTTTGTAGTAGATGTACTAGATGTAACAAGACTGTGTGGCCTCCAAGTGATCTTTGCAACAAATGCTTTGACAATGTAGTATGGGAACCTGTTTCAAGGAATGCAAAGCTGATCGAGTTTTCACGTAAAAATGGCGAGTATTTTTGTATGGCTGAATTTGATGGAGGAATTCGTGTAATGGGAACTGTAGTGTCTGCATCAATCTTACATGTTGGTCAGCCTTTGATTCTGACAAGATGTGGTTATGATGATACAGAAAAGTTTGTATTTAGTACATGTAAAGAAAAGTAAACAACAAAAACTAAACAAAGTATTAATTAAAAATTATTGTTTTAAAATAGATCACAAAATGAATCTTGTCATATTGAAGTGATACATCATGTGACTTATCTTAGAACTGCGTTTCCAAATTTGGCAGAGCATGCTTTTATGCAACAGAAAATAACGTTCAGCATGTACCAAAAAGCAAATGAAATAGAAAATTATGATGTTGAGCAGATAACATACGGTGGCAGCAAGGAACTTGATTTTACTAGGATTCCGGCATTAAAGAACGCATCAGAAAATATAGATCTAGTTTTTCTAATTCGTCTGATGTTAGAATACAGAGCAAAAAATACGTGCTATGCAAATGCTATGGATAAGTTCGGGTTTACTATGGTTAAAAATGAGTTACTTTCACTAGTCAAGAATCTTAGGTAGAAGTATATTAATAATAAATCACACAAGTTTGGTGTGTAACATCTGGTTACATACAGATGCCTAAACGACCACACATTATCTATACACTATAATGGCATCTGACATAGCACCATTTTCTGTTATAGACAACACGACAATCAAACAATATGACTATGACATACTACTCGAGAAGCTAAAGAACGAACTGTCTAAATTCGGCCTTACAGCAAATCAATCCAAAGTCTTCCTGTTTCTTGAAAAATATGGCCCCAGTACAGCAACTCAAGTTAGTAAAACGCTGAAGGTGCCAAGAACTGAAACATATCATCTACTCACCAATCTGCAAAATAAAGGCATAGCCTCTGCCTCATTCCAACATCCAATCAAATTTTCTGCAATATCTCTTGATAAAGCAATAGGAATTCTAATCAATTCTGAAAAGGAGAGGGTAAAACATCTAGAATCTCAAGAAAAAAGTTTAGTTGAGCTGTGGGGGACAATTCCCAGCTTTAACATAACTCCGGAAGATATCAAAGATGGAAAATTCCAGATGTTACAGGGAACAAATCAAATGACTGGAAAGATTAATGATATGATAAGTAATGCAAAGAAAGACATCCAAATTCTTGCTTCTGAGAAAGATTTCATGAAGTTCTATCATGCGGGATTTTTAGAGCGAATTAGCGATTCCAAGGCCAACCCACAGTTTGTCTCGTCGACTTCAGAAAAGACGGCTTATATTTTCAAGGGAAAATTAGAGGATAAAGTGAAACGAATGCCTCCGAAAGTCAAAGAAGATCTATGCTTTATCATCAAAGATGATGATGAACTATTTCTATTCTTGAAAAATCCAAGCGGACCGCCGCAAAATATACTTGCAATGTGGACTGATTCCACCTCAATGGTTTATACATTGAAGCTCCTGTTTACGTACATTTGGTCCAATTCACGACATATATAATAAATTAAATGGATCGATACTTAGGCGTTATTATACACTGTGACACGCACCTTGTTTTATCTTTGATTAAAAGATAGTAATGTGTAATGTCTGGTCTGGACACTCTTATTGCCAAATCATTAGAAATTACACTAAAGGAAAAACTTGGCGTACAAACCTTTCAAAAAATACAAACAAGAATATTTGAAAAACATGGTATGAAATTCAAGGAAGCGATAGAAGACTTTCAAAAACTAGATTCGGTTTTAAAAGAATTCTTTGGAAGTAGAGCTGAGGACATTGAAAAACAGATTGTAGATGAAATAATAATACTAGAAAAGAGTAAACGCCAGGAAAGAAAATGGATCACTATAGAAAACATCACTCTTGTCAAATTAATTTTAGAATCTATTGGGGATGAAGATAAAAAAAACATCTTAAATACAGTTCTTGATGAATCCAGAATAATTTCAGATATACTAGAAATGAACAATATCCCACAAACATCTGGTTATAGAAAGGTCAATGGATTAATTCTGAATGGAATGCTGATTCCTCAGGGATTTTTAATGACGCATGATGGAAAGAAAGTCACAAAATACAAGTCTGTTTTTGAAAACATTAGCATAGACATGGTGAAGAATAAAGTGTTTGTCAGAATACTTCCTAGTGAGGAATCCATTGCAAAAAGTGCCATCCTGCAACTAGTTCATTCTTGATTCCTTTTCTACTGTGATATGAGATTATTTTTGTTACTAACAGGACTGGCGCATCTGTACAATATCTGAAATAATAAGAGCGGTTCATGACGTTTTTAGTACTCTATCATCATGTAATCAATAACTTGTCAGAACAATGATAGGACAAGAATGCCAACATCATTTAGAATTGGTAGTATATCAGGGAAACTCTAGGGTAGATCTTTCTAATTCTAGAATGGGAATGTACAATGACATCCCATCACTGCCTATTTTATCTACAAAACTAAATTCCCCACTTAATCGCTTTAGTTCTATGAATTTTTTTGGCGGTTTTTCCTTGTTGAACAAATAGTGTACAATACTGCCACCAATAGTTCCTGTTTGAATGAAGACAATATCTTGATTATGATAGTTCATGTGGTAAATTAATGGAACTGCTCCCAGAACTGACTGGGATGAATACAATATGACTTTTAGAAGATCATCGTAACTTTTGTACTTGAGATACGTAATTGAAGAATCATGGGCAGGAATTTTGGCTCTAACTCAGTTAGGACATATTAATCCTTGAGCATGTTTACAATTAATTGAAAAACACCGGCATAGCCTTGTGCTCATAGGGTGCTGACGAAAATAGCTAGTTGGTATTAGTATAATTACCCACTAGCTATTATGGGGAGCTCGATCCATAGTTATAGTCATGGTTATGAGACCTCTTGAAATAGAATCTGTGAATAAGAAAAAAGTTGTAAAAAATGTCGAGAAATCCATCAAGTCAAGAAACCAGCAAGTTGCTAGAACAAGAAGACAGCGTGGTTATAATTGGGAAGATACACTTGTCAAGAGATTCAACTCGGTAGAAGGCTGGAAGGCCTTTAGATTAGGATCTCCCAGTGTTGGATTGCCAGACATACTGGCTGTGAGTACAAAAGAAAACACAATTTATACTATTGAGGCAAAATCTGGCACAAATACAACATTACACGTACCTTATGATCAGATTCAGCGATGTCTAAAGTGGGTTCATACTCTAGATCTTTATGGCACAAGAAAGGTGATACTTGCATTCAAATTTCTGTCAAAGAAGAGAATAGGTACAGGCAAATACGAACCTCGGCAACTGAGGGAATACTACAAGGTTTGGGATGAATCCAACCATGTAACTGATTTTGTGTGCACGTATGATGGGGAGACATATGTCATTTTAGAGGGAGGAAGAGCAAAGTTGCGGCTAGAAGATTATCACATGCCTTTTCCAGTAAAGCATGACGGCGTTTCTCACGTCAAGGCTTATGCATAGAAACTAGTCGAATTTAGATATCTATTGGATCAAGGATAAATAACTTTTTAATAGCAAATCTGATAATTAAATTGATGAGCTTTGAAGACTTTGTAGACGAAAGGAGTCTAGTAAGTCATGATGCCTTGGGAACAAAAGAAATCAAGTTGAAGCTTTTAGAGGTACAAGACGACACATCGGATCATGTATGGCGATTTGGGGTACGTGTAAAAGTGAAGAAGATCCTAGTTACAATAAAACACATTAGAACGCAACAGGTTGAAGAAGGTGAGTTTGACCTGCAAGAGATTGAAAAAGAACTGAAGGAAAAAAGACATTATAGTTCCACAAATAGGTGGGTTCAAACAACTGATATAAAAAATGGTTACATACTCAGTACTAGACATGCTTCGTTACTTGGTGACGCTGTAGCATTAGATTACATTGTCATTTGATTAGAGCTTTTAAAAACGAATCTGTTTTAATCGGTTTCCAAAAATAACATCCAGAACTATTTTTTAATTTTCCTTCAAACAATACAAAGTTAATTCTTTGGATTTTATCTCCATTTTTCACAATTAATCGTCTTAGTTTTGGTTCTTCTTTTATTGTCATGTCCAATTTCATATTTTGAAGATGGTTTTCAAGTGATCTTCTGTAGTCTTGATTTCTCTTAGGTCGAATGTATGGTATAGTACTAACAGAATTTTGTTCTGTATTATCAACAACTAACATTTTATTTTTTGATCTTACAAGGACACCAGCACATTTTAGAATGAATCTATTTTTGGACTGTTTGTGAAAAAAATCAAACGTCTTCTTACTGACAGCCACTCTATCTCTGATTGGTTCTATCATTGACCCAATTCTAAAATACCTATTACGATGATATGCTAGGGGTTTTTTTGTTTCATCATGCCTTATTGAAATGACTCTGCCAACAACCATTGTATGATCACCTATTTTTTTTATTGTAAATAATTTGCATTCAGCATTTATTAAACAATCAGCAATTAACGGAATTTTTGTTTTCTTTGATTTTAGTACTTGAAATGAATTATGAATACTTAATTTGTCAATTTCTTTTCTAGAGTACCCTCCGGCGATACTAACTAGAGTAGATTGTTTCTCTGATGCTACATTGAC
>JBARDK010000133.1:0-7185 GCA_049795075.1 Nitrosotalea sp.
CAGATGAACAAAAGAACAAGATATCAAATACCATAGGAGAAATTGTAAATTCTCTTGATAATGATTCAAGAAAGAGGCTTTACCTCATAATTCCTGAAAGGGCCAAAAAAGAAATAAGAGTTTAAAGCGGCTTGTCAGGTTTTCGCTGATTCTCATCAGCAAAATTTACTATCTCGCCTTCAGGTGTCATCACTCCAACAAAGACTTTTTCGTATTTTTTTACCACTTTCCTGTGATCTAGCATTGACATATCTAGTCGCATTTCATTCATAACCATGACCCTGTATTGCTTCCATTCCTCCCAACATTCGTTACAACAAGGGTAGGCAGATGCGAAAGGATCTAGCTCCACATTATCAGGAATTTCCTTTTTACATTTAGTACAGTTTCTTGCCATAACAGACCTATCAAAATTTAGCAATTTATTTCTTTAAGAAGAGATATTAGGGAAATCTACTATAATATGACATGAAGATCAAGTGCCCCAAATGTGACGATATTGCTGAATTAGGGGATGACTTTTCCTATGTAAAATGTTCAAAATGTTCCTTGTACATGACGTATGGAGAATATGTCAAATTCATAACGTACAAGGATGCCACATATTCTGACATACTGGGAGATTATGCCAAAGATACAAACGGTTCCCCAGCAGGAACTCTTGATGAGTGGTAGAAAAAAAGCTACTACAAGGCTTTAATTAATTTCAAAATACTAATGCGCTTAGTTGGCATTTGTATTTGAGACAGCTCTTAACTTGCTAGGGTTTTTTGTGGGGCTTGCATTAGGAATTTTTTCCTACATTGGATTTAAGAATACTGGAAGCCCAACATTATTTAGGCTAAACATTGCCTTTTTTTCAATCGGCATAGGTTTTGGAGTTGTCGGATTTGGGTACATGATAGAGTCATTCATACTAAACTACGCACAGCTTGACAGTTGGATTCAGACACTTGGAATAGGAATTCAGACTATAGGATACTTTTTCATTGCGTTTTCACATGGCATCAAATCATTTTTCCCAAAATCTCGATACTTCAAATCCATCATATTTCCACTCTTCATCATACCCGGAAATTCAATTGAGCACATTATAAGGTCAATTTCTTTTATCCTATTGGTATATGGGACAATTGAGACCATTATGTCGTATATGGAAAATAGGAAGCGAAGCACTATCTTTGTTGCTGCCGGACTGGGATTGCTTGCTTTGGGCGAATTCCTAGGTTGGTATTCAATAGTATTTCCAAAATCAGTATTGTATTTCATCTCACTTTCTACAAAGATAATAGGTCTTGGCGCTCTGTTCATTCCAATCTCTCAAGTTCCTTTAAGAGGAGGTCTAAAGTTTGGCAGCAATATATAGAACGCACATGAGCATCATAGGAGACATTCTTTCTACTACCAGAGATGAGGCTCCAGATGAATCTGGCTCAAGCGTAACATACCTAATAAGAAAAGCCAATGTATCATACGGAAGACTGGCAAAAATCTTGGAAACTCTGGTTCAGCAAGGCCTTCTTGAACAGACCACATCAGACAGAGCTTGCAAATACAGAATTAGCTCAAAGGGCAGAGAGTTCCTACAGGCCTATCGTGGTTTTAGAGAATTTGCCGATTCCTTTGGGTTAAGAATTTAGTCAGATTCATTTTCAACGTCTTCATATTCGTCTTCTATATCGTCATTGAATTCATCTTCAAACTCATTATCAAACTCGTCAGACATCAAGGATTAGAGAAAATATTTTACTATAAAAGACTTACACAGACGCGTCTACGTTATTTGCAAATGTCAGCACATGACAGGTGCTACCCAGCCGCCGCATGAAACACAGATATTCATGCCGTCATCATTTACGTATGTTTCTCCGCCGGGTGGACAATGGCATTGCGATACTTCCTCATCCATGTAGGATATACGTGGTACAACCTTATATCGTTTTTAGAACAAGAGATAATTTACTACTATTTATCAGATAAGTTGTGATTGTACCCTGTAACCATAACGGAATCATCATGGCGTCTGAGATAGTTAAGAAAGGAGGTACTATAGTATTTCCAACAGATACAGTATACGGAATAGGATGCGATCCATTCAACAGCAAGGCAGTTAGGACGATTTACAGAATCAAGGGACGCGAAGAATCAAAGCAGTTACCTGTTCTTGGTTTTTCCATTTCTGACATATCAAAGATTGCAGTTTTTGATAAATTATCAAAGAGATTTGCTGCCAAGTTCTGGCCAGGGCCGTTAACATTAATTCTTAGCATAAAAGAGGAAAAAATTGCAAAATCTCTTGGTCTTGATGAAAAGATAGCTGTGCGTGTACCAAGTCATCCATGTGCACTAAAACTTCTCAAAGAATGTAAACTGCTTGTGGGAACAAGTGCAAATATAGCTGGCCAGCCATCCTATGCAGATTCACATGAGATAATAAAAAAATTAGAAGGATACGACATATTGCTAGACGGTGGAAAAATATCAAATTCTGTCGAGTCAACTATCATAGAAGTTGTTGGAAGCAAATTTCGCGTAATACGTGAAGGGAAAGTTAGTGAAAAGGAGCTACTTGCGCTAGTTTGAATCTAATTGTAACATGTAGTCGCCACTTTGAGGAAGAAGCGTCTGATGAGATTTCAAATATGCTTCAGACGTTAGGAGATGACAAAGCATCTGCAAAGAACAGTGAATTTTCCGGCATAGTTGTAGTAGATACATTGCTAGACCCCTTTGAAGCTGTAGGTAAAATCAGAGCAAAAATTCTTGATGAGCCTTGGAGTATCAGATACTGTCATAGATTCATACCAATTCAGGAGTCTACCAAGACTGAACTTGATGCAATAGTAAAAGCTGTACAAGAACATGTCAACGATATGCAACCAGACGATTCCTACCGAATCACAATTGAAAAACGTGGTTCAGAGTTATCATCTAAAGAGATAATCGATTCTGTCGCAGAAATTGTTAGAAATAAAGTATCACTTGAAGAATATGACTGGAATATCATAGTTGAAATTCTTGGAAATGTAACTGGTATTGCAGTACTGAAGGATCAAGACATAGTAAGCACCCTAAAACTAAAGCGAGATTCAATGGAGTAAAACTGCAGATCTCTCAACTATGAGATCCTCAAGCGGTGCCTTTGACATTACACAACCAAGTTCTTTCTTTGTTATGTTAAATTCCTTCTTTATGAAATTAGTATTGTTAGGAAATGGTAAAATTGATTCCATCATATGACTAATTTCAGCAAGAAGTTTTTTGATTAGAGATTTTTTGCCAATCATGATCAGAATAGAATCGCTATTTTCTTGTAATCCTATTTTATTGATTGCCTCACTAATCTGCCTTGTACATGCAAATCTCATAAGTATGTCAGTTTCAATTTTGTTAGAAAGTAGCATGTTTGACTTGCTTGCTGCTAACGAGATTTCAATGACTCTCTTTGCATGGCTTGCATTTAGAACATATTGTAACCTAATACCTTGAATTATCACATCAGGAAACCTCATTCGCAGATGTTCAAGGAGTTTTATAGGATCAGTACTAGTTTTCTTCAACCGGATTAATTCCACATTATAATTTGAAATACTAAAGTTGACGCTTATTTTACCACCGCCGTGCACCACAGGAATTATGCTAACAACATCCCCGTCCTTAAGAGACGTTTCTGTTCCCTGCAAAGCGGATGAATCTATTCCATTTATAGCGACAAGAACATTTTTGGCATCAAACGCAGTCATATTTTTTGAAACCAAATCCTGAAGAAAAACAAGTAGATCAGATACAGTCATAGAGTTTTTTTCAATCGATATCTTATCAGAAGAAAAAGAACGCTTTGCGCCACCAAGAAGTTTGACTGTTATCATGATTTATGAAAGTAGTTGGCTCAATATGGAATTTTTGGTTTATGAAATATTTGACAGGTTTAGCTAATCAGTTGTTCTTCCATCTCTTCTGCTTGGCCAATGGTTTCTTGCTGATCTGCTAGTGATTCTTTTTCCTTTTGCTCTTCTAGTTCCCTTCTCAAATGAGTTGCTATATAACCTGCAATCTCATTTTTTAGTCCCTTGGATCTTACTATTGCAACTTCGTTGAGTAGTATCTTGTTTTTTTTAAAATCAGTGCCAAATTCTCCTTTATAAGTAGTCATTAATTCTGTGGCAATTCGTCTGACTCTATTCACATTACAGATTGGCAGAAGGGGTATTTTATACCTATATACCAAGATATGAGTTTGTATTTTTTTCTACGATTTCAAGCATCTCATCGTATCGCTTACCTAGAATTTGCGATGCACAAAAAAGAACGCTGGGCATGAAAGTTATTTGTGCAGTTTTGTATCCAAAACATTTTGAGAACTTTACTGGTCCGTCTGTTTCCAGCAAGATCTTGCTAGATTCCGTTTGAGAGAGAAGAATCTGTTTGTCTTGCGAGTATACCATTGCAGGACCATACGAAACATAGCTGCCCATATCCATGGCTTTTTGCAGTTGTTTTTTGTTTCCTGCAAACCAATGTAACAGGACACCCTTGAGATGATACGATGGTAAAATTGAGAATATCTCCTCTAATGTTCTTCTTGAATGAATCGATACGGGTTTTTCAAGTTTTTCTGCAAGGGACAACATCTTCTCAAAAACACTAACCTGTCGATTAAAACCAGCATCATCAGAGACATATGTCTTGTCAAGACCAATCTCTCCTATACCTGATATTTTATTTGAATTCTCCATGATCAAATTCACTACTGATTCCAGATCACCGTTGGTCTTCTCTGGATGTATGCCAAGAAAAGGTAGAACTAGGGGGCTTTGTTCGCTTAGTTTCAGCGTTGCATTTGAGCTAGAGTGATCCATAGATACACAGCATGCCCTTAGTCCCATCTTATTCATGGCTGTAAGCATGAACTGCAATTCGGGTTTGAATTCGTCATCTGATAGATGGATGTGAGCATCTGTCAACCAGTTCATAGCGTACTATAACCACAAAATAGTGTGTATAAATCGATTCCCAGATACTCTTTTTTCTACTCGAAGTCTTTTATCACAGGTACTTGGAGTTAAAATATGACAACATCTGAATTTGGCCTTTCTGCAATATACAGGATCCTAAAAAAGGCCGGAGCCGACAGAGTAAGCGACGAGTCGGCAAATGAACTGAGAAGAATATTGGAAGAGGTTGGAACATCCATTGCCAAGAGTGCAGTTGAGATGTCTACACACGCAGGTAGAAAAACAATCAAGGCAGAAGATGTTAGACTAGCTGCAAAACAGTTTTCAAAATTCTGATCTAAAAGATTTAATTGTTCATAGGAAACCTTTTTGATTGCGGTGAGGTGGCAGAGCGGCTATGCGTTCGCCTGCAAAGCGAATCTATAGGGGTTCGAATCCCTTCCTCACCTTTTATGATATCATAATAACCTACTTTACTAAACACACCAAGTTCTACCCAATTCAGATTGGCCGATAGAAGTAATGGATTACTAGAATACATACCAGGTGCAAGACCGCTTTTACAGCAGTCATCTAATGGACAACCGTTAGAAGGGTTTGCTCAGAATATACGAGATAGTGTAAGAGAATATGCTGAAGATGCACAAAACGAAGTTGAAAAAGGCCATAATTTTCTTCAATGGGTGCTTACAAGAGTATTTGAGGCAACAGAAGATGATGCGACTGATGCAATTATCGATGGCCCAAACGATCTGGGCATAGATGCATACCTACCAGTTGACTTTTCTGAAGATAAGATCTATCTCTTTCAATCAAAATATGGAACTTCACATTCCATGGAAGCCATTGCCAAGTTTAGGCAAGACGTGCAAAGTTTACGCACTAGAGACATTACAAAGATGCGACCCGAAATTGCACGTCTAGTAACACAGATCCAAGAAAAAAATCTAAAAATTGAGTGTATTTATGTTACTGATCAAAAAGTTGATGAAGAAAATTACGAGTCTGTTGAGATACACGATATAGATACAATAATCCAAAAACTTTGGGATAGGATAAAAAAACCTGCAGTGGGGAAGAAGGCTACAATAAGGCTAGAGAGTAAACTGAGATACCAGAATACGCTGCTTGGAATCTTGAAGTTAAGAGAACTAACTAACTTTGTAACAAAAAATAAGGATTATGTCTTTGAATCAAACATAAGGCAGTGGATGCAGTTTAAAACGACTGTAAATAAGGGCCTTCGCGAGACTTTACAAGAATCGCCTAACAAGTTCTTTTACTACAATAACGGCATAACCATAGTTGTAAATGATTTTGAAGAACTTGAGGATAATTCAATACTTTTACACGCACCGCAGATAGTCAATGGTGCACAAACATCTAATTCAGTATTAGATCATGCAAAGCGAACTCATAACTTAGATGGAAGCATTACTGTGACCATAATCAAAGCAGCCGATGAGTTAGACCAGAACAACATTACAAAGTACAGAAATTCACAGAACGCAGTAAGAGGAAAAGATTTAGTTTCTTTGATGGATTTTCACAAGTCAATCAAATCCCAGATGGAGAATTTCAGATATTTTTACGAGATACAGGCAGGTTCATTTGATAGTAAAGCAAAATCACAACAATCTGAATTCATTGGTGATCCCACATACAACAAGTATCTTCCAGATAATCACAAAAAAGTTATTGTTGCTAAAGATGCCATACAGGCATTTGTTGCAGGGATTGAGCAAAGACCTACAGAGTCATACAGCTCACCTGCACAATTCTTACCAAGGGGAAGCAAGTATGACGAAGTATTCAATGAAAAACTAAAAGACGACTGTAGACTATTGTTGTATCCCTATCTTGTAAAAGAATATGCAAAAAAGACATTAAATTATGGAAAGAAGGGAGGCCATAAAACAAAAAGGTATGCAACCCTCTTTTTTGTTGGAGTTTACTTTAAAATTCTTCATGAGAAGATAATACTTACCAAAGGGGACTTTAAAGAAGATATTGCAAAACTAGAGCCAATTTTCAAGAGTGTCAAACTAAACCAGAGAATTTTAAAACTTACAGACACCGTGGCGACAAAATTTCTAGAAGATACCGTTGTTGACGATGAGATGACGGCTGCAAATACATACCATAACTTCTTCTCACATCACGTATGGATGGATTCCATGATACGTGTTATTGAGAAGAAGATAAAACAGGAAGAAGAGGAGATTACCAG
>JBARDK010000134.1:0-6517 GCA_049795075.1 Nitrosotalea sp.
GAAATAAACCACATTTGGTGGGCTACGAACCCATCATGGTGGAAATTTATTCAAGTCTTTAATTTTATTATTTTTCACTATGTTTGAGATCAATTGTAATTCAAGCGACAATAATTTTAGATAATCAAAGACCAAACTCATTTAAAGATTGGGAACATTATGTGGATCTCAGTTCCTTTGTTTTTGCCCCCAGATTCTACCCAGATTTTTCCACCGTGGGCCTCAACTATTCCTTTACAAACAGACAAACCTATACCAGTACCACCATGTTCCCTTGTCACGCTAGTATCTCTCTGATAGAACTTGACAAAGACATTATCGAGGTCTTCTTTGGTAATTCCAATTCCGTTGTCTTTTACAACAATTTTGATATTGTCACCTTCATTTCGCAGGATTATGTCTATTTTACTATCTTGAGATAGACAAAAATCTAAACTGTTATTGATAAGATTTGAAATGACCTGCTCCATCCTAGAATTGTCACAAATGAATGGTAGGCTCTCTTGAAGATGAGTGGCAATGACTATGCCTTTTTTCTCTGCGTTTGGTTTCATCTTATTGACAGCAAGTTCGATAATTTCGGACAAATCATGAACGTCTTTATTCATTTTAAGTAAACCTAGCTCAAGTTTTTGAGCATCCAAGAGGTCAGACACAAGTTTGAGAAGTGAATTGGTACTTGATTTAATAATTTCTAATCTTTTTTGTTGTTCTGAATTTAGCGTACCTAGTTTTTCTGACATGAGAATGTCAATGAATGCTTTTATCGGAACAAGTGGAGTTTTTAGCTCATGAGTTATCATTGTAAGAAAGTCGTCTTTTAGTGTGTTTAATTTTTTTAACTGGTCGTATTGTTCTCTTAATCTTTTTTCACTTGCTTCAAGTTTTGCTTTAGTATCATAGATTTCGGTGAGATCTGTTAGTGCCACCGTTCTTCCGATTGCTGTACCATGATCATCGTATAGGGTATCCCCGCTTAGCAAGCAGGGAAATGTACTTTCATCTTTTCTTTTCAACCAAATTTCTATTTGCGAAATCTCGCGAGTTTTCTTCCATTCTTCAAATTCTTCGCTCATATCTTTAAGACTTTTTTCAGCAGTATGATCATAGAGAGACATCGAGATGGCCTCTTCTTTTGTATATCCAAGGGTTTGTACATACGCATCATTGCAGTCCATGATTCGACCATCAAAGTCTATTGTTCTCAAAAGAACTGGAGATTTTTGATATAGACTCCTATATTTTTGTTCAGCCGCTTCTTGAAGTTTATTTATTTTTTGAAGTTGCTCGTATTGTTCCCTTAATTGTTGCTCACTTTCTTTAATCTTTATTCTGGCCTCATTTATTTCAGAAATGTCTTTGATCGAAGTATTACTTCCTATCATTGTGCCTTTCTTATCATAAATACTGGAAGCACTTAAGAGAACAGGAAAAGTAGTGCCATCTTTTCTCTGTAACAACACCTCCTGATTGTCTACAAATCCATTTTTTTTCCATATCTGAAACGACTTTCGCATGGAACCAAGGCTTGGTATTGCAACATGAGAAAATATTGGCTTGCCTACAATTTCTTTTTTTGTGTAACCAAGAGCCTTTGCATATGCATCATTGCACCCAATGATTATTCCTTTATTGTTAATTGTTCGTTGAAGGGAGGTAGATTCTTCGTATATCTTTTTGTAGTCTAGGTCTCTAAGGATGCTAGATATTTTATGTCGTCGCTTGTCGTGTTTTTTCACACTTTTCTTTTGGGTTCCTAGAGCTCGTTTAGAGGCCAATACTTTATCTCTTCTATCGTATTACAACACGAACTTAATAGAAATATCTGTGGCCTCATTAGGAGTTTTTCCATCTACGATAAGATCACTGCATATTCTTTGAAGTTTTTCTTCATAAAATCTTGGTTCTTGGGCTAACTATTAGGTTCAAAAATTGTAAGACTTGGAACTAATTTCAACTAGTTAGCAACAGCAACCAGTGACTTTTCCTCTATCGGTTCCTCACGCATTTCTTTTCGTGCTCTTGCTAGTACCATCCTGAGATGCTCGATTTCTATATCATCAATCATCTCACACATGAATACAAATACCAAGACCCGATATTTAGGTTCTATGAAGACTCATACAAGAGTTCTAGGAGATGTTTCCTCTTTTAGCGAAACAAGATTTGTACAGTATTCCTTCCATTGATGTGTAAAAAGAATCTCCTTGTCTTCATGGACATAACACCCAGTGAGAAATTTGTTTCTGTCCTTTAATGAAAAGTCTACAACAAATTTTTCCTGCTCGTTTACTTTTCTAAAATACGTGGGGCGCAGTCCCATTGAATAAAGATCAATTATAAAGTTAAATGGGTTTATGGGCTGCAGTTTGTCTTTTGCAGATTCATATACAATGTATCTTGCGGCATATTTTGCAGCATCACGTGCTGCATCTCGCGCAGATTCACCTGAGACATATCCTCCACCATACCACCCATAGTTGTCGCGTGCACTGTAGCTTGCTTCTTTCCATGCATAATCCCATGCGGCATCCCAAGTGTTGGGCCTGCCAGCCTTTACTGCTGCAATTCTTGCAAGATCCCACAAGGAGTCGCTTGCATGCTGCATAGTATTACCATCTCTCTGCCATGATGCAAGTGCCTTGACATAGTTATCTATGGCTTCGTTAACCTTTGGAAGAATCAAGTTTGCCTCATCAATAGTTCTTGCAGGAACAAAATACTTTATCGACTTTAGCTTGGATAGATGATCGTTTATTGAAAGCATTTCATTTGGTTGAGACAATTCAATATCAGAGCTTTTTGAGTTTTATATTAAGGCACCGTCTATTTGCAAACAGAATTCGGGCTTGGGTACAATTCCCAATTTCCTCTGGCGTTCTTCGTAAATTCTATCATTTGTTTACCAATTCCATCATGAGTGTATTTAGTAATTATCTTACCAGTCACTTCAGAATATGGTGCAAAGTAATATTCTGAGCGTATGAAAAGATATGTGTTGTTTGAGTTTTGAGTTTCGTTTAATGTAGGCAAAAGTTGCAATATATGCAATTTTTCTTCAATAGGATCAACCAGTTCCGGATTTGGCTCATTTCCTAAAGTTCCCGCCTCTCCAGTGGTTTGAGTTCCATTATCAGTTGGAAGAGTATAATACCTAAAAAGAGCGGTTAACATGAATTTCAGTGTTACAGGATCACCATTTTTATTTAAAATAATTGTAGAATATGCAATATCATTATCATTTGCGTCATAATTACAATAGGAAAGATCAGTTTGGAACGGAGCCTCATCACTATATTCTTTCATGATGGTTTGTTGTGAGATGTTAGAAGATGTACTGGTTTGTGCTAGTATTAATTGATCAGTTCTGTTGATCAAGACATCCAAACCTGCTGTAGACTTTTGCGTTTCTGTTAACAAGCTATCAGTTTTGTTAAGTAGCATGGTCAAACTTGCGGTCGTCTTTTGCGTATCAGCATCAATCTGATTAAAATGATATACTTCAACGAGGGCAATTATGAATAAAAGAATTGCAATTATAGTACCGCCTATTGTGAATTTGTGCGCTAGTCCTTCTAGATGCATGTCAAGTTACGAGAATTGAACCTGTATTAAATACCCTAAGAATACAATAAACCATCTTTGATTGTCTTTGGACAATAATAATTGATGTATGATATATCACAATCATTTTTTGGTATCGTCATTCTCATTGAAACCAGAATCCTTCGATTTTTTCTTGTCCTTTGGCAACCATAACCTTGCAACAGCGCCCATCATGAAGCCACCAACAACGACTATAGCAATTCCGCTGATTATCAGAACGATTGCTCTTACAACCGATTTGAAAGATATCATGCATTAGATAGCTTGTCTCCTGTTAAATATGGTTGGTAAAATTTACAAGATATGTACCATGGTAGTAGTCTTTTGCATCTGTTTTGATCTTTGACAAAACTTCAGTGTAACCCTTTAAATTGAGCAGATCGGAGGTTAGATGAATGTCAGACGATACAGTTAGACTAGTTCAATCACTTATTGATGCTGAAAAAGGAGATACAAACAGATTACAGCAAATTTTGGATATATTACAGCAAGGTAAAGATCTTGATGTTTCTGATCAAAACTACTTGCAAGAAATTTCTGCAGAAGCACAGAAGCAGCCAGATGAAGATTCTGCAATGACTCCAGGTCTTTTCGAGGATGAAACCTCCAAGCAAGAGTCCCTTGATTCTCTAGAGTCTGCACCAAAAGAAGAAGAGACCGGCGAAAGTCTTGACGATGATGCAGGAATACGAGATACTAGAAATGCACCTTCAAGAAAAAAGATTGCAATAGTAGCAGCAGTGATTGTTGCAATAGTTGTGGCATATGTCGGACTTGATTCCTATGCAGTAAGTACACTCCAGTTCCGTCCTAATACCAGTAATGAATATCAAATGTCTCCCTCGGAGATCCACATACAGGCTGATGTATGCAATCCTTCCTTCTTTCCTGCAAGTTTTAACAAGTATGAGATAACCGCATTTTACAATTCAAGCATCATAGAAAAGGCAGAAATTGGCGGAAGCACGTTAGCTTCCAAAACCATGTCTACGGTTGATGGCGTCTTTGCATTAAATACAGATGCCATACTCAAACTAAAACAAGAGAATGCCACATTTGATCCAACACTAGCAAAGATTACTACAAGTGTTGACGCCCCAATATTTGGAATAATTCCGTTTTCGGTGGTAAAGCAATATTCTGCAGCACAATTCCATGACGTGCTCAAAAATGGCCCTCCAGGTTCTTTTAGTTGTGACTAGCTAGATTTTTCCTCTTTCCTTGAGTCTTTGCAGCATTCTCTTCTCACCGTCAGCAAATCTTTGTTTATCTTCTTCTGTTTCAAGTAAAAGTGGCGGCACTTCAGCCGTTTTTCCATTAGAACCCAGTGCAACAGCCGTAACATAGGCGGTATTTGTTAGGGTTCTAGTTCCAGTCATCAAGTCTTCTGCCTCTACCTTGATCTCTATTTCCATCGAGGAACGGTGAACATAGTTTAGTCTCGCATTGAGAATCAGCGCATTTCCTACATAGACAGGCTTTAGAAAATTTACCCTGTCTATGCTTGCTGTCACAGTATTGGTTCGTGAATGTCTCTGCGATACAAGTCCTGCAATCAGATCAATCTGTTTTAGTATCTCCCCACCAAAAACGTTCCCTGCAGGATTGGCATCTGATGGAAACATCCTGACAGTCATTTCTGCTTTTGACTCGTTTGGACTCTTGTGTGGAAGAACCATGTTGTCAAAAATCAAAACACGCATTTATGAGTTGTTTTTCTTGTTGTTCTTGCTGTCTTCTGATGAGCTGGTACCAGACTCATCGTACGAGTACAAAGAATCATCTCTCACATAAGTTCCGTTGTCGGCAAACTTGCTTGGACTGCCATCCTTCTTTTTGTACCAGAACTTGAAAATCAGTGCAAGAGGCCCTCCAACGACTCCAATGAACAAAGGAATGGTCCAATCAATGAACATGTGTCAACTCATATCAAACTCTAATGTCATAAATGTCTTTATTGTGCATGAAACAATAGGACCTGATGAAGTATTTTTGGTGGAGGCTCTTAGATTATGCAACTGGGGTCTTTGTCGGCGGAGGAGTTGTATTTCTTATTTCCAGGTTCGTTTGTCACAGATGTCTTGGATCATATACAACTGTTCTGTTTCTTGCAGTATGGATTGGTTTTATGCTTTTAGTGAATTTTGTATTTCATAGAGCAAAACCACAAAGCATGTCAAAGGATAACTAGTGTTTGCAGTGTATTGCACTATATTCCCAGTCTTTATCACTTGTAAACACCATACAAGACCATGCAAGCAAAACTAGTTACAAATGAATATGATCCATTCAAGGTAAGATATTCACTAGACAGACTCTTGATAAACAGAAGCAACGAGTTCCATGAGATTGCTCATGCGATTGGATACCCCATCACACAACAGTACTGGGAGGAATTCATACTAAGGTTCTGTCTTGAGTTTGATGACTGCTTTAAGATGTGGTCAGACAAGGACGACCATGTTAATCACAATAAGGTCCACAAGTGTATGACAATGATGAGACAGATGGCAGTTGGAAAACAAAACATGACTGAGGTTATCAAGCTTCAAAATGCCGCATACAGAATTGCAGATGACTTTAAGATACTATACCACAGACTCAAGTGACTTGCCAGAAAACAAATATAGCTATTGGTAATATTCCTAGTGAATGAGCGTATTTGAAGAATTTTGCAGGGACGTGGTTGAACTTGATCCCAAAATAAGATTTGCAGGAATTGCAGATGTCGATGGGAAGCTAGAGTCCACCGCAGATAGAAAAGGACTCGTGCCATTGCTAAGTGCTGAAGAAAGAGCCCAGTACGCAATCACCGCTGCAACAAGACAGTATACCAGATTGAGATGGGAATACAGGCTTGGAAAGATAGCATATGCAAGTTCACATTATACAAAATTGATTAGAGCTACCA
>JBARDK010000135.1:0-4005 GCA_049795075.1 Nitrosotalea sp.
ACAAGTATCACCTTTGGCCTGGGCAGTATATCGCAGGGGCCATTTACGCTGGATAATATCAACAACAGGGTTGGAATAAACAAAGTCAATCCACAGCAGTCCCTGGATGTTGTTGGGAACGTACAGCTTACGGGAAACCTGATAAGCAACGCAACATCTGGTTCTACGTTAAAAATAACTCCAGCAACAAATGGTGCCATCTGTATTGGGACTGGATGCTAGAAAACAAATGATAATTTTATGAATTACAAGAAAATAATCATAGTAACAGTGGTAACATCTCTACTTGTTATATTGTCAGTATCGTATGTTCATGCTCAGACTGTAAGCTTTGGTTCTTCTAATTCAACAGTAACATTTGGTTTTATTAATTCAACATTAACATATGGTTCTAACTCAACAGTATCACTTGGAGGTTTTAGTAATTCCAAATCTGTGCCTTCGCCTGCTTGTGTTAATAACCTATCGTTATCAATTCACAATCAAGGTTTGCAAATTAATATCTCCAAAGCAATATTATTAGCTTCTGAAAACTCTCGGTATCTGTCAATGATGAATGGATACAATTCTTCTTCTCCCACTATTTTTCTGACAGGAACCCTTGACAAGACAAATTGCGTGAACATATTGACTGGTGTCAATGTTGGGTATGTTTTAAGGAACCAAACTGTATATGAAAAGAGTCTAGTCATAACCCTTGATCCTACACTTTCAAAAGTAACTAATGTTACTTCGTATGTAGGACCATATTATTTACCTTCTGACCCCACTCCCAACTGGTCAGGTTACGAACTGTCAGCAGATGGAAGTTCAAACAACCCCCAAACAAATTTAACTTCTTCACAAATGAGTTATTTTATACCTCCCATATCCCAACCTTCTGCCTCTGCTAATTCAAAGAGTTGTATATCACCTTCGATCGGATGCGAACTAGCTACATGGACAGGACTCGAAGATCAATTTGGTGCTAATCCAGATAATCATCTAGTACAGGGTGGCACAGACGAAAATATGACATGCACTGCTATTGGCAGCTGTAACTCTGTTACGTATTATCTTTGGTTTGAGTTTCTTCCGAATCCCGCGTTCTTATGCTTTAATAGCAATATAAAATCTGGCGATTCCATCACTGATACGGTATCTAACAATGGTAATGGCGTATATTCAATATCAGTTGTAGACAATGCCGCCAGTGCTACCTGTGCCACTATCCAACAAAGTTATCCACAGATGACTAAACCAGTGCTAGCTCCCTACATAAATGAAAGGGCAGCATGGTCAGCCTCAAATCCTTTTCATCGTGCTGAGTTACCTGTATTTTCTGACCAATTAAATGGAATTATTGGCTTTGGTGGTAACCAATCTTCTATAACAACATCTATGATCTCTGCAAATCCTACAATGATAAATCCTCAAACTCCTTCAGGTACCAAAAACATCTCAGTTAGCGCTATCAGTGGAGGTGGGTTTACTCAATCTTACCTATCAAGTGATAACACCAATACATGCTTCCCTCCATCAGGAGATTGGGTTGTAAAATCGAGTTGTGCCTTGGATTTTAACTATATCGCCAATGCAAATGTGATCATACAGAATAATGCTGTTCTTACCATTCCAAACGGTCTAGCATTAACTTTACACTTCAACACCAATCATTTGCTGGTCAATTCTGGAAGTGGAGTTCTAATACAACCTGGAGGAAAAATTAGTAATTAATACATTCAAGTTAATATAGTAAATACATGTTGATTAAGAGAAAAAATCTTGCAGTTTGGATCGCAGTCGGTATAGCTATAACCATGTCCATTGTTTTCATGTCAGAGAAGAGTCTTTTAACCTCAGCCTTCTCTGTAACTGCAGAAGATACTAAGCCGATACAGCAGCACTATGCAGATGTAATTTATTCCTGTTCAGAATCAATGGAAATAAATGAAACTTATAAGAAATGTGTGATTTCTAGTTCAAACGCAACTGGAATTGGCAACTTGCCGTCACCTTTTTTTAAATATTCTGAAGGAGGCAGAGTAGCTGGACCTTTTGGTGAACCTACACCAAGATACATATTAGTGGAACCAATAACACCCCTTTTATCCCAAGATCAAGTTGAGAAAGTCATAGACGTTATTAGAAGTGATTCTCAAATTAAATCCGAATCCTTTGCTTGGAAAGTATATGAGATGGATTTTTACCCAATGAACTATTCATGGTATGATGATGTGCAACTTGTGATACATGGAATCAGAGACTCCTCTGAAAGGCTATCTTGTGGTTGGTACTCAACTGTAACAATTGATCTTAATACTCTTACTATTGTAAAGAAGAATAATGCAGATGTGATTTCATATGAAAAATGTTGACGCGGTCATTCGCTATTGAATAAAAAATTGGGAAAGGTTTTCGGTTTAACCCTAATCACCTTATTTTTTTGCGGCGCGGACAGGGACCTGTCTCAACGGACTGAGGGTTTGCACACCCTCCAATTCATCCCACTCTACTCGTTAATCCAAAAAGACCAACGAGATATTAGAAAAAACAAGGGCCGAATTTTCCTATTTTTTCCTATTTATCCAAAATGTTGGGGAAACAGAAGTTAAACAGGCAAAGAAAACTAGTCAAAATTTAATTCTATTATAGTACTATGAATCAGGATAGATGATTTTTTCCTCTGTAACGATGCAATCCATCTTGACATCGTGTCCATCGTGCGGCATTGTTTTTACCACTTGCTTGGAGTACGACAATGCAATCTTTTTTGAGCGCTTGCCGTTCAGGTACCTGTCATAGTATCCAAACCCATATCCCAATCTGTAGCCATCACTTGTCAGCGCAATTGCAGGCACCAAGATAACATCAAGTTTCTTGACAGTCTCGCATCTGTCCTTTGGCTCCATCACAGAAAAGTTTCCCATCTCAAGGTCTGAAAAACTAGAGATTTTCTTAAAGACCAAGTCATTTTTTTCAACCTTTGGAAGTGACAACTCTTTTCCAGCGTTTAGTATCTCTTGCATGATATCATGCGTGTGAACCTCGCTTCCTATGGAATAGTATACGCCTATGCTTACAGCACTTCTGTAATATTCTATCTTTCGTAGGTTTTCACGAATCTTGCCGCTTGATATCTTGATAAAATCAATCGAGGTGCCATCTCGCTGGTCTAAAAGCTGTTTGCGAAGCTGTGCCTTTTCAACGGTTTGTGACAAATCCTTTACTAATTGAAGCTGCAGTGACAGTGTTTCTTAAAAGCATCGCTCTAGTCATGGGTCCTACACCTCCAGGAACAGGTGTAGCATATGACGCCTTTTTGATGATATTGTCATAGTCTGCATCTCCTGCAAGCTTACCATTTACCCTGCTTGTTCCAATATCAATCACAACTGCACCTTCTCCTATCATGGCATCAGTCAGGGTAAACCTAGCCCTGTCGCCTACCGCAGTGATAACAATATCTGCGTCTAGGCAATGATCCACAAGATTCCTTGTCTTAGAGTGGCAAGTGGTAACAGTGGCGTTTTTCTCCAGCATTAGATGATACAGGGGCTTTCCTACCAGATTGCTTCTGTTTATGATGACCACATTTTTTCCAGACAACTCTATGTGATAATAATCAAACAACTCCATTATTCCAAGTGGGGTGCATGGCTTCAAAATTGCCCTACCTGAGGCCAAAAGCCCAACATTGTATGGTGTGAGGCCATCAACATCTTTTATCGGAGAGATTCGAGATACCGTTGAAAACTCATCTAGTAGTTTTGGCAACGGTAGCTGGACCAAGATTCCATGAACCGTTTTATCGTTATTTAGCAGGTCAATTAGACTATCAAGTTCCATCTGGGTGAATTCCTGTGGTAGTCTATGGTCTTTTGTGGCAATGCCTACATCTGCACAGTCTTTTTGCTTGCTTGTAACATATGACGAAGATGCCATGTCATCTCCAATCAATATAGTTGCGAGGCATGGCTCTACACCTTCTTTTTTCAGCTCGGAAACTGACGCCCTAACTAAATC
>JBARDK010000136.1:0-4432 GCA_049795075.1 Nitrosotalea sp.
ATTCAGTTGGGTATTATCTCCTTCTATTATTACCTCAACTACCATTGCACCAGAGAAATGATTTTGAAAAACGCTATTTTCTGCAGATACGAATAGATTTGGATGATCTGAGTATCCTTTCACATCATATGATAACATGGATGGAAAGACAAGTAGTGTAACTAAGACAAGAGCCCATGTTTTGTACAACAATATAATACAGTGAAAGCATTCTTGGAATTAACCTTGTCGAATAATTCATGCACATTTTAATAGTCTCTAAAATAAATCACGAAATTAAGAAACAGCTAAGTTTTAACTAAGGCCTGTTGGAGCCCAAATATGGCAAAACCAAAGACTGTTCTGATAATTAGTGGAATTCTTGTATTAAGCGGCATAGCGATTTCATTTCTCCAATCTGAATCTGAAATGGATAATCTGACTAGCTTACAGCAAAGCCTAACAGCAGATTCATCGATGAATGTTAGTAAGAGTTTAGACCCGATAAAGAGTAAAGACGGAGTTTATTCAATTCAGATATCAGATTTTAAAGATGGCGATAATCTTGGTATTAGTGTTATTGATCCGAACGGAAACGCCATCACTACAAAATCAATAGCAAAAAGCTCATTTCAAGAAAATTTCACAGTTTCTTCAACAGGTGTCTATGAACTGAAGATACAGAATACAGCCCAGACAGATATGCAAGTGCTTGGAACTATTGGATATTATCCGCAAGGTATGACCCTGCTTGATGTATCAAGCATCATAGTTTTGATAGTGGGCCTAAGCGGCCTTGCCATAGGCATGATGTATTTTATAAAAAGTCGAGGCAATTACAACCAAGACAAAAGAGGGCATGCAGAGAATGAATAAAAAGAACAAAAGAGAAATACGAGCCGATGAAGAATTGCACTAGAACATCTACACATTATGCGATTTTAGGTGTTAATAGACATGCAATGCGAGAAGAAATAACCAATGATGATCTAATTGAGGAATTGGTCTAGTTCGGTCAATCCATCAACCACACTAGCAAAGTTTTCATCTGCTTCCATGATTTTATTGAGTTTATCCTTATCTACACTGAAACTTGTACTTTTTCCATCTTGCCGCACAATAACAAATCCATGTGCAGTGACGTATGATAGTCTGGATTTTATCTCATTTTCTGATATTTGCAATTTTTCAGCAAGATAGACTGAATCCTTTTCACCATCCTCTAGTTCAGATAAAATTACTGAAACGTTAGGATCTACAAGTATATCTATCATCTGTCGTTTATCAAAATCTTCATTCATATTTACTAACCATGTTTTGAGCCAAGTATCTTTTTCTTGTTTGAAATGAAATCGCTTATTAGAATTTTATCAATTTTTTCAGGATTGATGTAGTAAGCTCTTCCTTTTAGGTGCTTTTCTAGATTTTCAACATAGCTTAGGAGCTCTTCTTCTTCACTTACCATGATTGTATCAATCTCAATTCCCTCACGTTTACATTTTTTTGCCTCCTGTAATGTTTTGGCATCAATAGCAGAATCGACTTGCTTGTACCTATAACAAAGGTATACCATTTCATTTCCAATGTCCAGTTTTACTTCCCTCTCATTTTTCATTTTGGCTAGAGTCGCATCATCAGGTTTGTAGAAATGCGAATATGGTTTATCTGATAAGATCGCATTTTTTTGAGATTCGTCATCTACAAAACATGCAGATGGTTGACCATCTGTAATCATAACTATACGTTTATTGTGTGAACCATCTTTTTTTAGAATCTTCAGAGCAAGCCGAAATGCTGCTTGGTAATTTGTATAATGTAAAAAATTATCATTTGCGTCAAAAGTTTTAAGGTATGGTATGTCACGCTGTTTAATTTCTGACGCCAAAGAACCAAAGCCTACAACGTAGATAGAGTCATTCGGAAAGAATTTCTTATTTAAAACATACAATGCCCACAGAGCTTTCTTTGCAGCTTCTATCCTACTCCCTTCACCAGAACCAAGAGAATATTTCATTGTGGAGCTTAGATCAATGCAGTAGACAACTGCCACCTTTACTTCTTCTCTTGTTTCAAATTTTTCAAAGTCTTCAAACTCTAATTGAATCGGTAGTTCTATTGTTAATCGCTTACACCTAGATCTTTGTACAGAGTTCAATATCGTCTTAGGTATGTCTAGATTTTTGATATCATCTCCTATCTCAAGTTTTTTTGTAGTATCCAATATTGTACTACCAGACCCCATGTTTTTTGTTTCATGAAGTCCAAATCCTCCTTCATTTATTGCTTTTATTATATCCTCAAGCATTATCTGACCAATTTCAAAAAATCCTTTGTTGGTAAGCCATCTTTTGTCATCTTTTAGATAGCCTTTTTTCTGGAGATATTTTGTTATTGGCTCATTATTACCATGAATATCTAGCTCATTTTTAGATTCTTCATCCATTTCAGATTGTGATGACTGTTCCTGTGTCATTCCCTGAAGTATTCTCTCCAAATCCTGTACAGAAGGCGTCTTCTCTTTTATTACCTGTTTTGCCATCGTTTTTAGAATTTTGCTGAGTTGCTCATTTGATACATCTGAATCAGAACCTTTCGAATTTTTCTTTTCATTTAGAAAATAGAGAAAGTTTACCATGTTATGCTGCAATGTATGCGCCTTCTTTCTTGTCCAAAATCTTAGGTTCCACATAGCAAAGCCCATCTAGAGCTAATTCCAATATTGCAGACCTAAGCTCATGACGCATAATTTCAGAAAACACTAGAGAATCTTGGCACACGTTATGTTTTTTGGCTTGATTCACAAATTCACTTTGTTCAGATAATGTCTTTTGGTAAATTTTATCCACCAAGACTGATAGAGATTTAAAATTCTGGAGTTGATTTTCATATGAAGTTTCTAGACTATTAGAGCCTAAAATTGCTTGGGAAACTACAAAGGTTTTACCTGCAAATTCCGTTTTAATTACCTCAAAGATACTCTGTTCAACATCATTGAGATATTCAAGCGAAGTATCCTTCACAGCAGTATCGATCAGATGCTTCAATGTTTTTTGGCGATTTTCTGCAGTGTCATCCAATTCAGCAAGTTCGAATTTCGCACATTGTTCCATACAGAAGATATCACTTGGCCTAGGTACTGGCAATATATTATGAGATAAGGATCTGGTTCTTTCTGCCTCGCCAACCAATAGCTCAAGACTGTGAACGCTCATTCTCACACTGACGCCTTTATCCTGATTAATTTCAGGACTTGAACGTGCATTTTGTGCTACTCTTGCCAACACTTTGAGCATAAAAATAGGAATGAATGATTTTGGCACCTTAGATTCTTGAGCAATAATGAGCATTTCATGATTCAATGTTCTTGGATAATGCGTACGTATGTGACTCTTTAATCTGTCATAGAGAGGTTCAATTATTTTACCTGCGTGTGTGTAATCTATTGGATTTGCAGTGGCAAAAAATGCAGTTTTTGGTTCAAAAATTACTGGATAAGCACCGGTAGTAAATCTTCCTTCTTGTAATACTGAAAGAAGAGAAACTTGCTTTCGTGTATCAAGTACTGGAAGTTCATCAATGCAGAATAAACCATGTTTTGCCTGCATTAGTTGACCAGGAGAATAAGATTCAATCTCATACATTTCTGTTCCTTTTTTTGTTATTTTTATTGCATCAATTTGTCCCACTAGATCTTTTACAGAAATGTCAGGTGTTGCAAGAACATATTTGAATCTATCTTTTCCCCATAGCCATTCTATTGGTGTTTCAAGTTTATTATTACGAATCTTTTCCATGCTGTTAGAATCCACGTAAAATCTAGGACTTGACATGGTGTTTTCCCCATCTTGCAGTAAGCGAAGTAATTCATGAGACGGTAGATCCATCGGACAATCATTTGTGATGCTTCCTCTTATCACAGGCATTGGTGAAAGCAGGTTTTCCGCAATTATTTGAGCAATCCTTGTTTTGGCCTGACCAATTTGACCGACTAGTATTACATCATGACATGACAGTATGGCACGATCAAGAGATGGAATGACATCACCATCAAATCCTATTATGCCGGGATACTTGATACTATTTGTCTTGATCTTCGAAATCAAGTTCCTTCGTAGTTGTTCTTTAGCACCTACTATCTTGTAATTAATTTGTAAGAGATCTCCTAGTGTCTTGATCTGTTTGTAATCCTCAGGAACGCCTGCCATTATTTCAGTATATTTTGGCTCCGAGTTGTAACTTCGATTAATAAGATTTTCAAGATCTTGCGTCAATACGCTAAGTACAGCAGAATTCTGATTTAAAGTATTATTATTTTAGCATGGTTTTTATCGGGGATAGAGGGGATTTTCCAATACTTGTCTTCACAAGAATTTAGACACATTGTTAGGATTGCTGGTAAAGATATACCTGGTGCTAAAAAGACGATAATAGGCATAAGCCAAGTAAAAGGAAT
>JBARDK010000137.1:0-1846 GCA_049795075.1 Nitrosotalea sp.
TTGACCTTGAAGAGTTCTTGAGAGAAACAAAGGGGATTAGAGCCAAAGGATTGGAGTATGTTGAAGAGTTTGACAAAGTAGAGACTGTTATGAATTTGTTTTACCTGGCAGAACTTGACGCAGAAAAGCTCGAAGCGGCTCAAAGTAGTCCTTCAAGACTGATAAAGCTGCTTCACACTTCAAGCAGAAAGCTTAGTGATAGACTCAATCCTGCATGGAAGGGCGATCCCATTCATGTAGAGCTAAGATGGAACCCAGGAAATATTTTGAGTGTTGTAATATCTGACGTCCACAAAGATGGAACTGTCACTAATACAGGTCTTTTGAATAGGAGAGCTGAAGGATTCAAGTGGACATTTTCTTTCATAGTAAACTTTGCAGCAGAAACTCAAAAAGCTGAGCTAAAAGAAGCAATATTATTGCTTGATGAACCAGCAAGAAACTTACATCCTGCACAACAAAGAGGCATATCTGATCTTCTCAAAGGTCTTGCCGGGTCCAATCAAATACTATATGCCACTCATTCACCATTTATGATATTTGATTACACTCCTGGAAATCTTTTGGTAGTTGAACTCGATAAGAGAAAACACCTAAGTCACATTTACTATGACTATTGGAATGCAGATGATCAGACATTAATTCCCATATTATACGGCCTTGCAAGAGGACTAACAGAATCCATTGTTGACAAACAAATTGGATTTAATTCAAGGCCAGTAATTATTGTTGAGACAATGTCAGATTGCATGTATCTAAATGCATTTGACAAATTTCTCAAAGATCCAAATCTATCCATGAATCCATTGAACATAGTTCCAGCTTACAGTAAAAACTCGGTCATGTCTTTGGCCATCTTTTACAGAAATCATGGGTATGACACATTTGTGTTGCTTGACAATACAGACGAATCTGGTCAGATTTCCACCCAGCTTGAATCAAATCAATTCAAAAAGGTTCAGATGATATTCTTTGAGCTTGGCGGACAAGCAAAGCAGTTCTTGGAAGATTTGATAATAGATGAAGATTACTTGTATGCCGTGAATCAAACATATGAAGTAAAACTAAGAAAAGAAGGATACAAAGCTCTAACTAAAGAGATGGTTCTATCGAAGGGAAAAAGAAGCATAATAGACAATCTAAATGAGATTTGGAAGGAAAATCAGTCTCTGGGATGGGAGAAATTCGATAGAGAAGAAATATGCAGATACATTAGTGAAAAAATTGCCATAGGTGAAACTGACTTTTTGACCGATAAAACGAAAGACCAGTTTAGGACACTGTATAGGCTAATAGCTGAGCGTATAAGACAGAATCAAAATCTAGGTTCACCGGCAAGCCTTCCCTACTCACGACGAGAGTAATTTAACTATTTTTTAGAATATTTGCTTTACTCACAAATCATACAAGTAGAAACAACAAGAATGAATGATTTATCATTAAGATTTAATTTAGAGGCTGGTTGCTCTTTCGTTGAGAAATGTTGTTAAAATCTACTATCCTCATTGCATTGATCATTAGCAGCGCCGCGTTTACTGGCCTCATACCTATAGCACATGCTTCATCTAACTTGGTGACAGTAACTTCAACAAATACCCCAGATGGTAAAACCCAACTCCAAGTTACCAACAGTCCTTCAAACACTTTTGGCATTTCATCTCTTACTTTACAGATCAAAAATGGAAATTTCAAATCTTTTACATTGGCAAATGGGTGGATAGGAAAGAAAACATCATCTGCCACCATAGCGTTTTTTGCTTCAAATCCAATCAATCCGGGTAACTCAACAACGATTACAATCAGCACAGACCAGCCGACTCCAGATCTTGTATGGAGTGTGTTTGAT
>JBARDK010000138.1:0-11826 GCA_049795075.1 Nitrosotalea sp.
ATCATTACTATGGAACCAAGTGTTCTTAGGTAAATTTTGTGTTTTTTTGCTTCATTGAAAATTCTTTGATGTATACGTTTTTCAGGTGCGATTGAGGACTTTTTTGCCTTGTTGCTGACAAGCTCTATTCCCATAAGCATTCCCTTATGTCTTACATCGCCAACTAAATCTAGTCTTGAAATCTCATCAATTCGTCTTTGAAGATATAAAGAACTTTTTTTGATCTTTGAGATGATGTTGTATTTTTTATAAAGTGCAAGATTTGTAATTGCAGTTGCGCAAGCCAAGGGATTACCGGTGAAAGTATGCCCATGGAAAAAGTGCTTCATTTCCTGATGCTGTCCTAAAAATGCGTCATAGACTTTCTTGTTTGCTAACGTTACTGCAAGTGGCAAATAACCAGCTGTTAGCATTTTACCAAAGGAGACAATATCTGGAGTACTTTCTTGGCTTTGATATTCTATCATGGAGCCTAGTCTTCCAAAACCTGTGGCAATCTCATCTAGTATGAACAAAACCCCATGTTTTCTGCACAGGGTGCTAATCTTTTTCTGAAAACCGTCTGGATATATGGTAATGCCGCCAGCTATCTGGGCTCCACTTTCCATGACAAAAGCCGCAATGTTGTCATTTTGCGAAAGTGTTTTTTCTATTTTATCTATGCAATGGTTCTGAAATTCTTCGAAAGTAAAACCATTTGGAATTCTGTAACTATTTGGAGATGGAGTGCTGATTACAGGAAACAGAATAGATTTGTATCTTGAAAAGAAAGATGTGACATATCCGAGTGACATTGCCCCAATGGTATCCCCATGATACCCATTTTCAAGTGTAACAAACTTTGTTTTTTTCTTCTCGCCTTTATTGTACCAATACTGCAAGGCCATCTTTGCAGAAACTTCCATGGCAGTAGAGCCGTCATCTGAATAAAACGCCTTGTACATGTTTGGTGCAAGTCTTACAAGCTTTGATGCAAGCTCTTCTGCCTTGTCATTTGTAAGATTGAAAAGAGACGAGTGCTGCAGTTTCCTTGTCTGTGTTATCATTGATTTTACTAGTTCATCTCTGGAGTGACCCCATACATTGCACCACATGCTTGCAACCCCGTCTAGCAGGCGGTTTCCTTTGGAATCATAAAGCCACATTCCTTTTCCTCGTACAATGACATCAAAGTTTGGCCACTCGTTCATCTGGGTATATGGATGCCAGACATAACTGCGCATGAAATTTTTCAACTGGTCGGATTAATAACGATAAGGAGGAGGGGGGCTTTTCAGAAGGACTGTGGTTTTCTTGCGTACGGGCTAATTAGTTTTCTCTCTATTCTGTGAATCTTTGGATTTACCTTCGGCTATTGCACAGTCATGACATAATCTTGGTTTTAAGACTGCCAACTCTTTATGCTTCTTACAGCGTTTGCATATTTCTTTCATTGTGTATGTGCCTCATTCATGATAACTATTGTAACAATCACTGTCTTATTAGATCTCTGAAATACGGTATATCTAATCGGATTGTTTTCTAATCCTAGAGTCTAACCGTGGAGAATGCAGAATTGGACTAAAAACCCGATAATTATTAATTAAATTTGATAAATTACGATTTCGGTGAATTATTAAATAACATCTGCAATTGTTTGCTGTGAAATCATATTTTGTCGCTGGTACCGATACTGGGGTTGGCAAGACTGCAATCACTGCTGCACTTGCAGCGTCTCTTAGAAGACGTGGTATTGATGTAGGTGTAATGAAGCCAATTGCAAGTGGAGCTCCTCAGAAAACTGGATTCAAGTCATCTGATGTTACATTATTGCATGAGGCAGCAAAAGTAAATGATAAAGAAGAGATGATAAATCCAGTATTTCTACCGTTGCCCACTTCTCCCTATGATGCAACCAAGATCTTAAATCTTGAAATCGACATGAAAATAATATCTGAAAGGTTTCAGTATCTTCTCAAGGCGCACCAAATGTTGCTTGTGGAGGGAATTGGAGGCATCATGACTCCAATTACAAAGAGTTTTTTTGTTGCAGACATGATAAAAAAGATGAAACTTGAAACCATTATTGTAACACGATCAACTCTTGGCACACTGAATCACACTGTGATGACATTTAGAATGTGCAAAGAATATGGCATTGCAGTCAAGGGCATGATAATTAATTATTTTGATGAAAAGGGCAGCCTTGCAGAAAGAAATACTCCATCTACTTTACACGAAATCACAGGACTGCCAATTCTTGGCATAATTCCTTTTGTAAAGGACTATCAAAAACTAGACACAATGACAAGTATTGTAGAAAAAAACATCGACTTGAATCTGTTTATATCCTGAAGATCTTAAGTTTTGATTGTTTCTTGTTTGATGAAAAACTGATTAGGTCATTGATTATGTTTGCAAAGGTGAACTGATCTTCATCTAAGGAGTATACTTTGGCGTCTGACAAAATTGGCTTGTCTGCCACAATCCATATATTTTCAGATTTTGGCTGGATTTTCTTTAGTTTGTCTACCTGCTCCGTTATTGTTTGTGTTTGGTCAGTCTTTGAAAAGCAAATGATCACAGCATCTTCTGGTGAAGAGAAAAGAGTTCTGGTATCAGGTATTGCAACATCAATGTCAATTGTATCAAGTGTTGTCTTGCGCTGGCTTGGAATGAGAGCAACTGTTAGCATGTAATGAGTAAGTCCTTCTGCTAAAGCGCTACGAGTTTCTGGTTTGTTGCCTCCTACCTTGTCAAGGTTGGGCATGCAATGGCGAAAAATCGTACTTATGGCCTCTGAACTCTCACCCTGTGCAATAGCTGAAAGTATCCTTTTCTCTTGATAGTCAGAAATGGCCTGGTAAAGTATGTCGCTTATTTCCAATGTGTATTTCAAATATCCGGATGATAATTAAAAGATAATCAATAAACCCAGAACATGAAAATCAAACACTGCTTTAAATTGGTAGACATGTTGTTCAATCTAACTTTTCAAATCAGGGAGAGAGATCTTGTGAATCAGTTTAACGCCCCCATCTTAAGTGGCTAGAGGTTGCGTATGATGCGGGTCCGAGGGGACTAGGGTACCATTATGGTACAATTTCTGGGCCCACTTTTGTAAAATAATTAAATTCTGATCAGATTTTTTCAAATTATTACAATATGAAAAAATTGTAAAATGGAACAATAAAAATTCAATTGATGAAAAAATCGAAACGTGTTTTAATTGTCATTATAAACAATTACGATCCAGCTAAAATATAGTTAAATTTTTGAATCACTCACGTTCTTTAATTATAAAGTCAGCAAATATTGATAGTATTTCATAGCCCAAAACTGAAGTAACTACGTAATATCGAACGTTATGATTTGTAGATTATCACGGACAAGTCAGCTGGTTCGTCGAAAGCCTACTGTAGTTTTCTTCAGGGTCTGAGCTACTGCTGACCCAGTCTTTGATCTGTTTAATCGCTTCAAAAAGACCTGCGGATACTTCATCCATTTCCACATTCTTAAGTGTCGAATTTGGTTGCAAGTCAGCACACTCGATCGTGAAGGCTCTACAGTGATTGCGGTCAAGCCACAGGAAGTAATCGTCTAAATCTCCAACGCTTGAAAAACCTTTTCCACCTTGTTCTGGTGATTTCCAAAGAGTACTACCATTACAATTCTTGGCGGCCGTGGTGAATTTATCCGCCAGTGCCTCAAGTTGATCCAAAGTGCGGGCTGGCAGGTATTCTCCATATGTATTCGGACGGATTGTAAGTGAGATGAAACCGTCACGAGATAACAGAGCAGGCGGATCATACGCATGGTTTCCTAGGCACATCGCAGGTTTCTTCACCTGGTTCTCTGCCCACGACCATGGATAACTCACATTAGATTTCACCGGAGCATTCTGCCCGTGAATATCAAAAAGCCATGTAATCGAAGGATCTCCACCTGAAGGTATGTGTGCATCTTTGCACATTAATTTTACAAGTGCTTGTGTTTCAGGCTCAGATTCTGCCCTTGGTCCTTGGTAGAACTGGACTGGATCACCTGGGTCACGGTTTTTGGGATCCATTGAATTATAGAACATGCCCCAGCCGGCTCGTGTGAAGAGTTTCTTGAAATCCCACCCAATGTCAAAGTTGCGGTTGATACAAACTCCATTTGGATTCATTCGTCCACTAAGAAAGCCCGGATTACTAAGGTAATAGTCTCTTCCGCCCGGATTTACCAATGGAACAACCCAGATATTCAGTTTCTCGAGGATTTCTTCGAGATCCGTATGATCTATTGTGTATTTACCTATTGTGACGTCGCTGGCCTGTTTGTACTGAGTGGTCTGTTGACTCGAATCTACTTTCTCATAGTTCTGCACCGCGTCAAGGAATAGTTTTGCAAAGTGAAGCGAAGCCTCCGGACCAATAAGCTCGTTTCCCAGTACACCTCCCGTGATGAGCACGGACAAGTGATCTACCCCACCTTCATATGGCTTACTTTTGACACGACTTGGAATCTTTAACGCGTTGATCTCAAAGGACGTTCCTTCCCTGTACGAAGCTGCAGCACCTGTTCCGGTAAAGTTCGCTGCCGATTTACCAAGCAAGAATTTTTCGGGCTGAATTTTTGACACCGGCCATCGTGCAAGTGTTATCCCTGCCAGATCTTTTATCTTTTGATTGATCTCATCGACGGTCATCCATGACATGAGGTTTTCTGATACAAATAGAAAATAATAAGGATGATCCTCTAAATAGCTTAAACATTTTTAATAAAATATGAGAGTTTTCATCAGCCATGAAAACCTGATTAAACATGATTACAAACCAGCTAAAATATGGTTATAATTTTGAAACGTCTCTTTCTATTTTTTTGCCTTCTTTATCGATAAAGAAGTAGGTATCATGGCCATCATTTTCAAAATGTAATGTGAAACTCTCATCTAAATCGTCTAATGTGTCGCCTCTAACTTGAAATCCACATTCGACACAAATTCCCCTCATGTCTCTAGTCATATTCTAAACTTTTTTTGTTATTTCTTACTTTTAAATAAGATCTAGGTGGGCCGAGGGACTAGGGTATCATAATGGTACGATTTCTGGCCCACTTTTAGAAAATTGTAAACATTTGATCAAATTTTTAAATTATTACATTGTTGAAAATATCTAAATTTTTTACTTCTAGTGTATTGAGTTTATGATATTTTGTGCAGCTTGTATCAATTGGGTCGCCTGATCTTGCGTTATCTTCTTTCCTGACTGGGCATTTACTTCATTGATGAATGCGTTAAGCTGACCCTTTGCGGCATTGTTTTGATTGGAATTCAACGAGCTAAGAATCGAATTTAATTTTGCGTCAAGACTGTTAGCAGTACCCTGATCCAAGTTCATACCATTTACTGAATTCATCAAATTGTTGGTCTGCTCAGTTGTAGTTAGTGCACTGCATGATGTGCTTCCAGCTGTATCAGATGTTGTATATTGCGGACATTGTGTTTGTTGAATGGCACCAGATCCACTTACAAAGAATCCAGGACCTGCAAGAATACATGATGTCTGACCGGAATTTGGTTGATATGAACCAGGTGCACAAAGTGTAGCTGATGTTGCACCTGTTGTACCGACATACGAACCGGCTGGAGCTGGAGTGCATGATGCACCTCCGTCAGTAGCTGAGAATGTTCCTACTGGACAGAGTGTAGCTGATGTTGCACCTGTTGTTGGTACGTATGAGCCTGGTGGAGCTGGGGTACACGTGTTAGCTCCTGATGACAGAAATGAGCCTGCATGACATACAATTTGGTTGACAGTAATGGTAACAGTAGCTGATGCTGTATTTCCATGACCGTCATTTGCTTGATATACAAAACTATCAGAGCCGACAAAGTCTGAATTTGGCATGTAGGTAAATGAGCCGTCAGGGTTTAGTGTCAAGGTACCGTGAGAGGTGCCACTAACCAAGGATGCAGTCAGAGTATCGTGATCTGGATCGTTATCATTTGCCAACACTCCTGTTGCAACAGGTACTGTGAGAGCTGTGTTTTCATTTGTACTGTAAGAGTCTGTATTTGCTACAGGTGGTGTGTTGCAGGTATTAACTGCAGGTGTACCTGATATTGAACCGTTAATGATTCCTCCACAACCATTGTTTATGGTGCCAGAGTTGTTTATGGTGCCAGAGTTGCTATTTATCGTACCTGTGTTTGTCATGGCAGCTTCAGAATCTATATTGATAGTACCTGTGTTTGTTATGGTGCCATCTTGGTTGTTGACGAAGTCGACTATACTGGTGATGACTCCAGTATTAGTAATTGTCCCATCATTGTACAGATGATAAATTATCAAACCACCAGAATTGGAATCCGCATTCAGGGGAGAGCCAGACGAGTTGTTGATAATAGAACCGTAGTTGTTGAGGATGTTACCGTCGTCGAGTACAGCTCTATTGTTGATTGTTATTGTTCCGTAGTTGTTCATGGTGCCGACGTTGAAAAACGTCCATCCGTTGGAAATAGTCCCTCCCAATAGATTGGTAATAGTGCCATAGTTGGAGATTGTGCCCAATGAGGTAGTCGGAGTTGTGTTGCCTGGATAGTTGTTGATGGTACCGGAGTTGGAGATTGTGCCACCGCTGTTGTTATTGATTATGCCTCCCTCAGCGCCGTTATTTGCAACGCCATTGTTGATCGTACCTAAGCTAGCGATTGTAGCGGAGTTATTGATGGTTCCCCCCAAATTGTCGATTGTTCCACCTCCATTGCTGATAGTTCCCATATTGTTAAGGGTGCCAGAATTGGTAAGCGTGGCACCTGAGCTTATTGCAAGCGTAGTACCAGAACTGATAGTAACAGTAGTACCACTGTTGATTGTAATGTTAGTGCCAATACCACAGGTATTTGCAGTTGGATTCCATGAACCGCCCAATGTTTGGCAGGAATTTTGATCTGATATCGTGAGACTATTTTGTACTGTAAGATTCGAGGTGCCAGAGCTTGACTTGTGTATATTATCACCGCCATAGTTTGCGACAATTGTAACTGTTCCGCCTGATGATGGAGCCGTATAGGTTACTGTACATACAAGTGCGTTATTGCTTTGCGAATTGCAAGACGTGGACCCAAAGCTCCCACCTCCATTGTTATCGCTGAATGTCACAGAGTTTTGTGGATTGGTAGGGTTAGCTGAACCATCAGTTACTGTTGCAGTCAATTGAGTTGTTAATCCTAAAAAGAGCATTAATGAACTTGGCGTTACAACGGTTGTAGTAGTACATTCTGGCAGTATAGTGCCTGAAACTGATCCAGATATTTTGCTGTCACATTCATTTTCTATAGTTCCAGAATTCTGAAGGGTTCCAGAGATGTTAATGGCACCAGAATTATCGACAATGCCTCCAGAATCTATGTTAAGCGCGCCATTTACAAAGACGGTGCCGCCGACGTAATTGTCTAGCGTACCTCCAGATTCTACATGGGCTTGGGTCCCAACACCCAAGTTGTTAATTTGGATAGTGGCATTGTTAATGACAGTTCCACCTGAGAGGATGGTAAGAGAGGAATAAGCCTGTACATCGATGTAACTAGTGTAAAAGTCTGGATTGGTAAGAGTCTCATACACGTCCAAGTGTGCAGCGGCTAGATTGATGGTGCCATGATTGACAGCAGAGCCCGAGATAAGATGTATAGCACCTATTGTATTTGAAGGGGTTTCAGCAGTAATGGTGCCATAGTTAATCAGGGACCCATATGAGTTCATCACTGTTCCCGAGATTACTAGTGTTGTTCCACTATCAATTTGCAATGTGTCTCCCGAATTTACAGTCAAGGTTGACGTAAAGGTACAAGTATTACTGCTTGTCCAAGTGCCTCCAATCGATTGGCAGGAAGATTGGTCTTTTAGTTCATATAAAGTAGCGTGTGCATCATGCGGTAAAAACAACAGAGTGGACATCAATACAGCAAATATTGTAAATAAGAGTATTTTTCTCACATGTCAGACCTGTAACGCAATCCAACAACAATCTTCTATAAAAGAATGATCTCCATAGAATGCAGATTACCACATACAGAAAAGTGGTTTTGCAATTTCATTTTTTTATGAGTCATGTAAGACCCACCATAATGAAACAATTCAAAACCCACCAACGGATTTAAAATTCTGGTTTAACACCCAGATGTTTTATAATAGATCTAGAAATTCTTTTTTCGTTATACCGCAATCCGATATTATTTGAAGCAATAATCCTTTTCCAAGTTCATCTTTTCGTGGAACTGTAGTCCACAAACCCTCACCATTTTCTACTATAACATGACTGCCAGATTGCCTGTTGCGTAAAATCCTTTTTTCCTTAACGCTTTTAGTACTTCTCTCCAACCTAGTACTGGAAGACTCAAACTGATACAGTTACTAATTTAGAGGAAGACTTTCTTTTTTTATCTGCCAAATAAGACAGACATATCTTGATGGCTTCTTTAGTATCATTTATTGCCTCAGACTTGGTGTTTCCCTGGCCTCTAGCTTGAGGAATTTCAATGCAGTATCCCACATAGAATTTGCCGTCTTTTTTTACCATTATGCTGTAATCTCTTCTTTGTGCCATGAGTACTGTAAGATGTGTAATTATATAAAATTGATACCGATCCAATACTCACTAAGGGATTTGAAAAACCAGTTCAAAACCCATGACAAGAGAACTTGGTTCATGCCGCAAAAGGTATGATAATACACAGATCAGAATTTCAAGATAGATAGATTGAAGAGAAAAATTTTTTTATTTCTTGAATTTTTTACCCGTAAATCTTGTCAACCCTAGCCTTTTCAACTCTTCCGACTCTCTGAGAACTGATTTGTGTTGGTCTTCTTTGTATTGCTTTAATTTTTTTTGCAGGTCTGAGAATTCATTTGCTAGTATCTTGACTGCATAAAGGCCTGCATTTGCAGCCTTGTTTACGCCAACTGTTACAACAGGAGAGCCCGTGGGCATCTCAGATATTGATAGTAGGGAATCTAACCCTCCAAAGGCAGAAAACTTGAAACGGTCTGATTGGCCCTTGTCGTTGTAAACCATTATTGGCACACCTATTACCGGTATGATAGTGTAAGATGCAATCATTCCTGGCAAGTGTGCCGAGCCTCCGGCTCCGGCAATTATTATCTTGAATCCATCTCTTTCTGCATGTTTTGCATAATCTGATAACCTCGTAGGAGTTCTGTGGGCTGATACAATCTGGTCCTCGTGCTTGATTCCAAACTCATCTAGAATTGTTGCAGCAGAGTGCATAACTTTGCTGTCAGAGCTTGATCCCATGATGATTCCAACAAGAGGCTTTTTTGAATAAGTCATGATATCCTGAAATGCTGATTTTTAATAAACTCAGCTATTTGTTTTTACGATATGTAGTTCTGCTGCAAACTCGACCTCATTATAACAATATAACCATGTCTTTTTCTCTCAAGCGACACGTTCTCATTTATTGTATACAATCAAGTCGATCAGACAAGAGTACCACACAAATTCAGAACTGATTATATGAAAGAAGATTTTCATCATTCTGTATGCAAAACTCTCCACTTGAGGTAAGACGAGCCTTTGGGCTGTTGTTTATAGGAGTTGCAATATCAGTCGGCTCTGCTTCTATTATAAGCGAGATTGCATTTGAACACCAAGATCCAATGTACTATTACGGCATAATCTGGCTTGGCAGTTTTGCAATAACATTTGGGGTCATTTTTGGCAAGTTCAGACACATACTTTCATCTGTGAGGGGTAGGATGAAAAATAGCGTAAAATGGTCAGGTCCGGTGAAGGCAATAAACGGACTTTGTTGGGCGACACCGTTTGCAATGATAGGTGTTTTTCCACCGCTGTACCAATATCTAATTTTACTTGGGATAGGACTGGGCAATGCATCAACATATGTATTCATGAAAAAATTCAGCGGTCTTGCTAACCCTGAGCAAATAATAGTGGGGGCCATCTCGCTTGCCGCAATCCCGATTGCTGTTTTTATAGACACGTCATTTGTATCAAACCAAACTGTTGCAGTAATAGTATCTAGACTTATGATAGCGGCAGCATATGGCGCAGGAGGAATCTATGCTCTTGTTGCCAAAAAGTAAACTCAGTCTGATGGCTCGAACTTGATAGAGTTTCTTATCGCCTCTGCCCTACTGATGAGCGCATCTATATCTTTTGTATCATCGGTATCTACCGCATTGATGTGACCAAGCTTGCGCTGGGGCTTTGCTTCGTCCTTGTTGTACATCTTCAAGTAAACTCCTTTTTTGTTCTCTACTGTTATGGGCTTGTATCTGCCTGAGAAATTTTTTGGTCCTAGTATGTTACGCATCACTGTATAATGTCTGAGTTTTGTACTTCCTAGAGGAAGACCAAGAATGGCTCTGAGATGCTGCTCAAATTGCGAAGTGTCACTTGATTGTAATGTATGGTGTCCTGAATTGTGCACTCGTGGTGCTATCTCGTTAATTAAGACCTGATTGTCGTATGTGACAAACATCTCTATCCCAAAAACTCCTGCGCCGTGTAATACTTCCATGGTTCTCTTGGCAATGTCTTCTGCATCTTTTGCTACTTTGGGCTCTACTCTGGCAGGTGCGACTGTCATTTCAAGTATGTTTTCCTTGTGGATGTTTTCTACAACAGGATATGTGGCAATTTCGCCATTTGTGTTTCTTGCAGCAATTACAGAGACTTCCATCTTAAAATCAATCCACCTTTCAATCATCATCTGTCTGCCTTCAAAGAATTTGTATGCAGATTCAATCTGGCCTTCATTTTCGATTTTGAAGTTGCCTCTGCCGTCATAGGCGTCACGCCTTGCCTTTAGCAGTACTGGATATCCCCACAAAGAAATTTTTTCCTTGAGATCAGAAAGTGATTCTATTTTGGAAAACTCTGGCACTGGGACCATGTTATCTTTAAGGAAAGTTTTTTGCACAAATTTGTCTTGTATCGTTCTAAGAGTGGCAGGAGATGGATTTACCAGTACCGAAGTCTTCAATGATTCTAGAACCTGACTATCTCCTGACTCTATCTCATACGTTATCATGTCGGCCTGCAGTGATAATTCCACGATGGCATTTTTGTCCTTAAAGTCTGCAACAATCTGTTTTGCTCCTACTTTTGTAGCTGGACAGTTTTCCGTAGGATCTAAAACTATGACCCCAGAGATGTGTTCTGGCATGTTTTTTGAGGCTTCAGTCAACATCATTCCAAGCTGGCCCCCGCCTATTATTCCGAGAATTTTTGGCACTATGCAGATTCAACAGTGGTTTTAAAAATAGTTACCTGTTGGTATCTACTTCAGTGTTGCAAAATCAGTTAAAACACTCCTGTTTTGTTCGTTTAAAATTGATAACTTGTACAATATTAAAAGTAGGACGAAAACTAGGTACAAAGGTTCTATACTTGGTTAATTTGAAGAATGATTAATTTTTTCTGCCAGTGCTAATTTTGCATTTGTAATTTGCCATAATGCATTCTCAATTCTGGCCAAGTGTTCGTTTACGCTGTCTACGTCATTCTTCAGAGATCTTAACTTCATTGCCTCAACTTCCAGTGTTATATCTGAAAGATACTGCGTGAATACATCTGCAAACGAAATCCCGCCTTGGTTTAGAGCAAGTTTTCCTTTCATTTCTCTAGTTTTAAAGTAGTTTGTAAGTATAAAAATACCATCTGCCAATAATGGAAATGGTGGCGCGAACATATAAAAAAGGCATTCACGCCCCTTTCATTATTCTAAAAATCTTTTGAAATCATCAAACTCCTTGGGTGTAAGATCGCTTCTACCTGCAGAATTTAATGTTTTCTTCATCTTGTCAAATTTTTCTGCAA
>JBARDK010000139.1:0-5387 GCA_049795075.1 Nitrosotalea sp.
TTGGATCGTCTTTGATGCTAGTTTTAACTTCGCCCAGATGTCGCAGCGCGCCCTTCATTCCTTCCAAATCCGGAACCTGACCGTCTCTTTCTTTTGGTCTTGGAAGATTCCTGTATTTTTCATCAAAACATTCTGGCATTTCTGCCATGTCGATATGCGTTATTGTAATTCCTTGGGACTCCAAAGTGGTTGCAAGGGAGTTTAGCATTTTTTGGTGCTCCGCAGACGTCATGCTAGTAATATCTAATGATGATTAAATTTAGGTATTGTTTGATTTTGGTTGCACCGCAAATAGGTTTGGTTCTAAATCAAAACATGTCTTTCATTATTACCAAGTCAAAACCAGGAAGGGGGAAAGTCCAACGTCTTTCCCCACGTTTCTATGCGGTTCTAGAGGTGAGTGCTACGTGGTCTATCCTAAAGTCTTGGAAGATTGTCTACCAATTCCACATGGGATTGACTCTAAAGATGAGTGCTACGTAGCCTATCACAACGCCTGCACAGATCAAACCGGCTGATTCGTAGAACGCGACAGGGTTGTTTCCACCGCCGTATCCGCCAGCTTCTGGGTTGATGACAAAGATGGTCACAAATATACACGCCAACATTATTGCAACTGCTATTGGAATGTATTCATCATGGCGTTTTTTTTGTTGGATTTTACCAGACGCATCACTTGTTGACATTGGCTTAGATATGTTGTACGTAAATATAGGGATATGCCAAATTTTTAATACAAATGTCCAGGAAAATGCTTAATTATTGAACAAATGTGCATAATTACGTGGTAGTTGACGATCTGGATAAGCGTATACTAGAAGAACTATTGAAGAATTCAAAGCGCTCATATCGTCAACTGGCAGACGAGCTGGAAATTGCACCAGGAACTGTTCTTAAGCGAATAAAGGACATGGAGTCAAAGGGAATAATCAAGGGCTATTCAATAATTGTGGAACAAGGCAAACTAAGCTCTCAAATTATTGCTTTGATTGAGATAACTTCATCAGGAGGAAAATTGGAAGAGATGGGAAAAAAACTCTCAAAGCTTCCAAACATATATGGTGTATACGAAACTACTGGCTCACCTGACGCAATTATAATTGGAAAATTCAGAGACACTGATGAGCTTGGCAAGTTTGCAAGACATCTTTTAGGGCTACCATCTGTTAGCAGAACAAACACCCATGTGGTACTGAACACTGTCAAAGAAGACTTTAGAATTTTGATATGAATGTAATAGATGAATTATTTTTAAAATAAAAAACCTATACTAGGTCAATGCTATTTTGGAATCGACCTTGATGTGTATTTTCTCTCCAGTATGTTGATGATCATTGTAAATCATCTTGGTTTTGACTCCTTTTTTGTTCAGGTATCCTTCAAGCAAAAGCGCCCAAGGAATTGAATGACCACTATTCATCTTTGATTCTATTACAAAGTGGTTGCCATGTGATTCGTATCTGAGATGCCCTGAACATGTAATATCTAGGGTTGAATCAACCAAGGAAATTATCTCATCAAGTGTCTTTGATTGTAGGTCTAGCCCATTTTTCTCCAAGAATAACATCATATCTATTCCCTTACCTTTTGAGTTTAGCATTGAGTTTAGGACAAATCCAAGGCCATTTTCATTTATCAATTGTACTACCTTGAGAGTCTCTTGTGCATCTGACTTTGTCATGTCTGACAAATTGTTAACCCTGATTCCGCTCTTCCAGGCTTGCTCAAAAGTCTTGACTTGGTTTATGCCAAGCACATCTGTGGATAGAAATATCGCACCCTTGCCGTTGCTGCTGTTAATCATGAGAATCTCGGAATCATCAAAAGTAATCATGTTTTGAGAAACCTCTGCAGTTTTGAGCCTTATTTCTGATGGCAAGTCGTGGAATGCCTCTGTTCCTACCAGACTTGATGGAATTATTATCTTGACATCAATGTTTCTTCTCAGAGCTACCAAGAGTTCTTCTTTGCATTGGGAGATGAGGTTGAGTCCCCATGAATCAACTATTGCATGAATTGATGTCTTTGAACCGTCTATCATTGACTGGAATTGTTTGAATACATAGTTCTGGGCAAGATGAAAGTATCTTTTTTCTTCTGAGCCTCTTGCCTTTTTGCTATCCTCGCTGAGACGCTTTAGTTTGGTAGTTAGACTGTTCATTGCATTTACGCGGTTTATCTGCTCTTGTATGATTTCATCAAATGCATCTTCTGGCGCAATGGCAGTGCACATTATTGGTTTACTTTGTGATATTATTGCAATCTTCTTTTTTTCAAGTTTTAGTAACGTTGGATACACCTTGGTTCTGGGCAAGTCGGAATAATATGCAAGCTCGCTTGCAGAAATTGTACCTTTTGTAACCAGTGTGACATAGGCCTGAGCTTCGTATTTGCTCAGACCAAATTCTTCCAAGCTTACTGCTAAATCTTGCCCCTTAACCATGGCTAAAATTATCTATTTGCAAGGTAAGCCCAATAGCTAAATTCATTGAACAAAGGCTAGAAAAAATACTAAGCTGTGTATCTTGAGACTGTGTTACTGTGGTGACACAAGTTGCCGTAACATGGATTTGATATAATCAAAATTCAATCTTGTAATTGAAAATGACAACTCAATCAAAATGGGTAATAGAAGATGAGACTAAAAATCATATCGTTCGTGCTAGTACCATCAAACCTAGACTGGACTATGCAGCAGAGACTGTGGATGGCATATTGGAAATCCTAGTACAAAAAAGGCGCGATTTGAACGAGTCTAACTTGGCGCTTTATCGAAGATCTGACGGCACTGCAGAATCACTCAAAGCGCTTGAAAAAGAAGTACGGCGTGAGATTGAAATCTCATACGCAGTAGAGTCACTAAGGCAGGTAAGGCGAAGCCTTGATTCCATTGCAGGCATGGGTAATGTTCCTACTGGTCTTGCTCCTACAATATCAATTGTCAGAATAGTCAGGTCAAGGATGCTCTCTTTACTGCCAGTAATTGACTTTCAGCTTGGCGAATTATCACTTGTCTTATCTGGGGTCATAATAGATGCGGCGCACCTTGCAAGCTCAAGTCTTGACTTTGAAAGGGCAAATGAGGAGTCTAGAAGGCTATTGGATGAAGCTAAATTGATTGCCGACTCTAAAATATACAAGCAGTTCCCTAATCTAGATTTCCTGTAAGGCCTCACATGTTGAATTTCTTAAGAGATGACACCGAGCAGGATCTATCTCATCCTCTTTTTAGAATCAGGACTCTGTCATCAAAGATAGAGCAAAAAATTACGCAAAAAGACAAGGGTGCAGAAGACGGTTTTATCGATACACTCTCAGTTGAGGAATTAAAGGACTTGCGACAGGTAATTCTTGCATCTGAATACTTGCTTACAAAATATCAGGACAAAAAAGACATCAAGGTCTTCTTGGAAGAGTTTATTGGCATAATCATGCATGCTACAAACTCTGTCAACGGTCTAAGGGACGAACTAGAAGACTTGGTAATATCAGCAGAGGTTGCCTTGCAGCAGATTCATACGCTGCATGATGATGTAACCCGGAACCTAACCTTTGGGCAAGAATCACAAACAAGGCTGGATGACTTTAGGCTGTCTCGTGTACCTATTGTGCCTGTACTGGCAGAGCCTGTAAATCTATCCACTACTGTAACACAGCCAAGTTCAATTAATTTAACAAATCCTACTAGACGAGTTAACACCAGTGATTACCTAACAAGAACCGAAGTGGAGATCTAGTTGGTACCATTATGAGCCTAGCCCCGCAAGAATTAGAAAATAGTGCAAGCAGATTTGCTGCGGAAGCTATAAAGCTTGACTCCCAAGGCGCACGTGGTATGGCAATCTCTAATTACCAAAGGGCAGTAGATTCGCTCACAAAACTAATTCAACTATATCCTGAAAACAAACTAAACAGAATATATCAAGAACGTGTTGCTGCATATCAGAATCGTATCAAAGCACTACAATTGACTAATGTCGACATTGAGCCAGCTGTTGATCCAAAAGCAACCCCCGAAGAGCAGAAACAGTCTCTGACAAAAAATGAACTTGATTCGTTGATAATGAAGGAAAAACCAAACGTCAGCTGGGCAGAAGTAATTGGTCTTGATGATGCAAAAAATGCACTCCGAGAATCTATTGTTTATCCTGCTAAACGTCCTGACCTGTTTCCACTTGGATGGCCAAGAGGAATTTTGCTTTATGGTCCTCCTGGGTGTGGCAAGACAGTACTTGCAGCAGCTACTGCAAGCGAGATTGATGGATATTTCATTAATGTAGATGCAGCATCCATGATGAGCAAATGGCTGGGAGAAGCAGAGAAGAATGTTGCAAAGCTATTCACCATGGCAAGAGGAATGGCTGAAAAAGAAGGATTACCAGTAATATTGTTTATTGATGAAGTAGATTCACTTCTTGGAAATCGCAATAGTGAGATAGGCGGAGAGATTAGAGTCAAAAATCAGTTTTTGACCGAGATGGACGGCATTAATGGAAAAGGAAAAGATCTCAAGCTCTATGTCATAGGGGCTACAAACAAACCCTGGAGCCTTGACTGGCCATTTCTTAGGAGATTTACAAAGAGAGTCTATGTATCACTTCCAACGCTAGAAGCACGAGTTAATCTTTTTGAGCTTTATACCGCACCACTTCAAAAGGATGAAAAAGCAAAACCGTCCGAGCTTGCAAAAATGGCAGACGGGTACAGCGCAAGTGACATAAAAGACATCTGCCAATCTGCACAGTTGATGGTTGTAAACGACTTGTTCCATTCGCCAGAGTTTAAAGACCCTGTAGTGGGAGAAGACAAACTGCAACCACGCATTATTACCTTGGCTGACTTTAAAGAGATTGTTACAAGAAGAAAGCCAAGTGTCAGCATGGAAATGATTCGCGCCTACTACAAGTGGAGCGATCAATTCAAGGCACTGTAGATTATCAAATCTATCAGTAACTATTTGTCTTTGAAACCAGAAAACAAAAATCAATTTTAGGTTGACATAAAACTTAAATTCGTATTATTCTGCAGTTGCAGAGGGTTTCAGAAGTTCCAACAAAGAAAGCCAAACATGTAAACAAGTTTGGTAAGCTTGTTTTGGAAGATGGCACTGTTTTTGACGGAATGGGGTTTGGTTATTCTACAACTGTTTCAGGCGAGGCAGTCTTCAATACTGGCATGTCAGGTTACACTGAAGCGCTAACTGACCCGTCATACAGCGGGCAGATTCTGACACTTACTTATCCATTGATAGGAAATTATGGAGTTCCAAATGTTTCAGAAAAAGACGAGGATGGAATCAAAAAATATATCGAGTCTGATAGGATACAGGTGCGAGCACTTGTGGTGCACGAGCTGTCACTTACTGCAAGTCACTGGAATCTTGCCAT
>JBARDK010000140.1:0-1635 GCA_049795075.1 Nitrosotalea sp.
GCTTTACCCAACTAGAAGATAAAAACGAAGTCAAGTTTATCATGAGACATGATATGGGAATTAAATGGTCCAAACATTTCAAGACATTTTATGAAGCAGCATTCAAGGAGCTTGGATGCAATGTGAAATTTGATTTAACAGAAAATACTATCATATATAGACTTGACAAAAAATATGCATGCAATGACGACCGGTAATGGTCAGGACTGTTTTGCAAGAATGATTAAAAGACTTACAAAGCAGGTGTTAGAGTGATAACGTATGATTTCTGACCAGAACTCAAAGAAGGCGCTTGCATTACACGAGAAATTAAAAGGAAAAATAGTTGTTACCGGAAAAATTAAGAACCTAAGACCAAACGAGATAAAACTAATCTATACTCCAGGGGTTGCGGCAGTATGCGAAGAAATCTATCATCATCCTGAAAAAAAATACACCCTCACCTCAAAAGGAAATAATGTAGCCATCGTAACTGATGGTACCAGAATACTTGGATTGGGAAACATAGGCCCATATGCCGCATTGCCAGTTATGGAGGGAAAAGCAGTATTGTACCAAGAATTTGGAGGAGTAAGCGCTTTTCCCATCTGTCTTGGTACTACAAAGAAAGATGAAATCATTGCCACAATCAAGGCAATTGAACCTGTATTTGGCGCGATAAACTTGGAAGATATCGAATCTCCAAAAGTAATGGAAATATCTGACGAGTTGGAAAAGTCATTATCTATTCCAATCTTTCATGATGATAGACATGGAACTTCAGTGGTAGTACTTGCTGCATTGTTGAACTCGTTGAAACTCACAAAAAAACAACTATCTGCAATTAGGGTGGTAGTGGCAGGAGCTGGCTCTGCAGGGTATGGTATATGTAAATTGCTTACTGCATCTGGCTGCAAAAATATACTTGTTACAGATTCTGATGGCATAATTTACAAGGGAAGAACTAAAAATATGAACAAATACAAAAAAGAACTTGGAGATATAACAAATCCAAAAAAAGAAAAAGGTTTGTTGTATGACGCACTGAAAAACGCCGATGTTTTCATCGGCGTATCGGGGAAGAAAAATCTGCTAACTTTTAAAATAATAAAAACAATGAACCGAGATCCAATAGTTTTTGCACTTACCAACCCAGATCCTGAGATAACCCCTGAGATAGCAAAAGCAGCTGGCGCAAAAATTATAGCAACTGGAAGTTATCTTTATCCTAACAAAGTCAATAACGCACTGGTATTTCCTCACCTTATGAGAGCAATACTGGATAAAAGAATAAACAAAATAACGATGAAGTTATTGCTTGTTACTGCAATGGCGATAGCTAAAACTGTTTCAAATAGGGAACTCCACTATGACAACATCATACCAAGCATGTATGACAAGAGAATTCAGAAAAACATCCTCACTGCAATTTCAAAATTATACCTGAAATAACAACTACTTTTCAAGTGATTTTCTTGCCTAGTTGTTATCTTTAAGTAAAAATGAAAGTAATTAGGATGAAATTGTCATGGAAGGAGAGTTTCGGAAATTATGGACGATAATCTGGCATACATTAAAATACAAAAATTCCTAATTTTAAAACGACAATGACTGGATTTGAGAAAGACTGCCCTATCTGCAAGCAAAGATTCACTG
>JBARDK010000141.1:0-5047 GCA_049795075.1 Nitrosotalea sp.
AGTCTTGTTAGTTCGGCAACCCCAAGTCGCATGCCGCCAGGGTGGAAGTAGTTGCGTCCTGCCTTGATATCGCCCGGAATAAGCTGTCTGTTTATGATGATGTTTGCTTTTTCTAGATCAGCTTCAATGGTGCCACCATCTCCAAATGAAAGAACGTTTACTACAATTTGATGTGATTTTGTAAATCCTCGTTTCTCTCCAAGTACCATGAAACCAGATGAGCTCAAGGCTTCTGCCAAGGCCTTTGCATTCTTGATTACTTGGACTGCATATTTTTTGCCAAATTCTAGCATCTCTGCAAACGCAATGGCTTTTCCAGCCATGTGATGCAAATGATGATTGCTTGTCATACCTGGAAAAGTTGCCCTTTTGATCTCGTCACCATACTTGTCAAATGAACATATCATACCTCCCTGAGGACCAAACAAGGTCTTGTGGGTGCTCATGGTCATTGCGTCAGCACCCTCTCTTAGAGGGTCTTGGAACTGACCACCTGCAATTAGTCCTGCAACATGGGCTCCATCATAGTTTATGAACATCTTGTAACTTTTGAGAAAATCTGCAAGTTCCTTTACTGGATGGGGAAACAAAAAGACCGAGCCGCCAAACATTGCAAGCTTTGGGGTCTTGCCTGCCTTTTCAAGTTCTTGCACCTTTTGCTTTGTCTTGTCCACATCAATTGTCATCTCTTCGGCATCAAATGGATAAAACTCGATGTCTAGTCCGTGAACAAGTCCTGCAGTACCTGCATGTTCCTTCTTACCATGTGAGATGTGGCCGCCAGATGGAATCGATGGTGCAAGCATTACATCTCCTGGATTGGTAAATGCAGAATAAATTGCCAAGTTAGCAACAACACCAGAGATTGGCCTTACATCAACAAACTCTGCCTTGAATAACTTTTGGGCAAGTTCCATGCACTTGAACTCTACTTTATCGATGTAGATGCATCCGGCGTAGACACGCTCGCCCGGCCAACCTTCTGCATATCTATTTGCAAAGTCAGAAACAGTTGCTTCCCTCACTGCGGGGCTTGGAATGTTCTCACTTGCAATTAGTGGAATCGATTCTGAAAACCATTGATTATGTGTCTTGAGCATAGACAGTACTTCGTTGTAAGCAACACGTGGTGAGGAACGTGACATGCATTGTTCGACCAGTTTTCCTAATTTAAAAACATCGTTCTGCATTATCAGAAATTTGTTCAGTAGGTCAAGAGTTTTGGTCTACATAAAGAAATAATAAGGGAAAATCGATCTCAGCTAAAATATGTCAATTCAAGCCTCATCTGGAGGAATTCCAGTTGTTATACTAAAAGACGGTGCAACACAGACTAAGGGCCGCGACGCCCAGAAAAACAACATCTCTGCAGCAAAGCTGATTGCAGAAATTATTCATACCAGCCTTGGCCCACGTGGAATGGACAAGATGCTTGTAGACTCGCTTGGCGATGTTACAATTACAAACGACGGTGCTACTATTCTTAAGGAAATTGACGTCCAACATCCGGCAGCAAAGATGCTAGTTGAGATCTCCAAGGCAACCGATAATGAGGTAGGAGACGGAACAACCTCTGCTGTAATACTTGCAGGTGCACTTTTAGAAAATGCCGAATCTCTTGTTTTGCAGGATGTTCATCCCACGATAATAGTTGATGGTTACAGAAAGGCTGCCCAGAAAGCAAAAGAGCTTTTGGAAAAGATAGCAGACAAGGTTTCTCCTACTGACAAAGATGTTCTTGAGAGAATAGCAAGGACATCAATGCAGACAAAACTTGTCAGAAGAGATTCTGCAAACTTGGCAGACATGGTAGTAAAGGCAGTAGTAGCAGTTGCAGAAAAGACCGAGGACGGATACCGAGTAGATATTGATGATATCAAGGTAGAAAAAAAGGCCGGTGGCTCGATCAAAGATTCTAGCCTTACCAAAGGAATCATACTTGACAAGGAAGTTGTCCACAGCGGAATGCCAAAGAAGATTGAAAAGGCAAAGATTGCCATAATAAACAACGCGCTTGAGATTGATAAAACAGAATTTGATGCCAAGATAAACATACAGAACCCACAGCAGATGAAGTCATTTCTTGACGAAGAAGGTAGAATGATCAAGAACATGGTTGACAAGGTAGTTGCATCTGGCGCAAATGTCTTGTTCTGTCAAAAGGGCATCGATGACATGGCACAACACTATCTTGCAAAGGCAGGAGTTCTTACTGTTAGAAGAGTAAAAGAAAGTGATATGACAAAACTTGCAAAAGCTACTGGTGCAAGAATGATTACAAATCTTGATGATTTATTTGAAAAGGATCTCGGTTCTGCTGAACTAGTGGAAGAGCGAAAGATCGAAAGTGATAGATGGGTATTTGTTGAAGGGTGCAAGCATCCCAAGGCAGTAACTTTTCTTGTAAGAGCAGGTTCTCAAAGAGTTGTTGACGAAGTTGAAAGATCTGTCCATGACGCATTAATGGTTGTAAAAGATGTAATGGAAAACCCAATGATAGTAGCTGGCGGGGGAGCTCCAGAAACCTATGCTGCAACAAAGCTTCGAGAATGGGCAAAATCACTTGAAGGAAGAGAGCAGCTAGCGGTGGAAAAATTTGCTGATTCTCTTGAAGTAATTCCAATCACGCTTGCAGAGAATGCAGGAATGGATCCAATTGATACCCTTGCTTCCTTGCGATCAAAACAATTGAAAGGAAACAAGTGGACTGGCATTGATGTTATGAAAGGCCAGGTAGCAAGCATGCACGCTACCGATATCTTCGAACCACTGGCAGTCAAAAACCAGATAATTTCATCTGCAACAGAGGCCGCATGCATGATTCTAAGAATAGATGATGTGATTGCAGTAACCAAAACTTCCGGACCTCCAGGCGGCGGCATGGGAGGAATGGGTGGTATGGAAGGAATGGGCGGCATGGGTGGTATGGGTATGCCACCTATGGGCATGGAATAAAAAGAATTTTTTCTTCTCAAAGGTTTATTTGACTATTCTAAATAGGCAATCCCATGCAGCTAGGCAGCAACAAAATCTTGGCTGGTGCAAAGTACGTCTATCTGGCGGTTTTCTTTGCGCTGCTCTCTGGAGTTTTTTATCCTGTTATCACTCATAGTGCTTGGGATCCAGTCATGGTGGGAACACTGATTCTCTTTGTGGGTCTTGCAGGTGCCGTCTCTCTTTACAAGGCAGGATCTGGCGAACGTCACAGGAAAGCCTATCTTATAGTTGGCCTAGCTGTTATGGCATTAGCGCTGTTTCTAATATATGCAGCAATAGGACGAGTCTAGATATCAAAATAGAGATAAAACTCATGGGGATGAGGTCTTATTGAGATCTCATGGTCGTCTGCCCTTTCTATCTCAATTATCTTGTCAATGGTATCATTTGAAAATATTGGACTGAGAAATACCCTATCACTTTCAAGTTCATTAAGCGCTTCTCCTAACGTTGCAGGCAGGTCCTTGATTCCTTTTGCATCACGCTGAACTTTAGTCATCTTGTAAATGTCTTCGTTAACTGGATCGCCAGGGTCTGTCTTCTTTTTAATTCCATCAAGTCCTGCAGCAAGAACAGCTGCAAATACAAGATACGGATTTGAAGACGGATCAGGAGCCCTGAACTCTAATCTCTTAATCTTTTCATATTTGTCTCCCTTGAAATGAGCCGGAATTCTAATTATTGCAGACCTATTGCTTGCACTCCATGCGATATACACAGGAGCTTCATATCCTGGGACCAACCTATGGTAAGAGTTTGTTGTGGGTGCAACAATTGCAGACAACGCCCTTGCATGATTCATGATTCCACCGCAGTAGTACCTTGCAACTTGGCTTATCTCTTCTTTGTCATCTTTGTCATAGAACATGTTCTTGCCACCCTTCCACAAGCTTACATTGGTGTGCATTCCAGAGCCTGCATCCATAGAAATTGGTTTTGGCATCATGGTTGCAACCTTGTCATATTTTGTGGCAATGTTTCTTATAACATACTTGTAAGTCTGGGCACTGTCTGCAGCGTTTGTCATGGTGTCATATCTTATGTCGATCTCACATTGCCCGGCAGTTGCTACCTCATGATGATGATTGTCACATAAAATTCCAAAATATTCGCTCAAGCATTCTACACAATCATTTCTATATTCTGTCAAGGTGTCAGCAGGAGTGCTGGGGTAGTAACCCTTCTTTAGTGCCATTGGGTATCCTTTTCCCTCTTGACTCCATGGAGCCTCTTTTGACTCGATTGAATATGACTGGCCCTTGTATGGCGTTAGCACATCCCATTGAATCTTGTCAAAAACAAAGAACTCCACCTCTGGGCCCCAATAGCTTGTATCAAAACCCTGTGTAGCAAGATGCTTTTCTGCCTTTTGTGTTATGCCTCTTGGGTCAGCTTCTAGTCTGCCTTTTCCCCAACCCCAATACACATCACAAATTAACCTGGCTGTCTTGGAATTTGTCATCCAAGGAATTACCGCAAATGTATTGGGATCTGGCTTTAGTATCATGTCAGAGTCTTGGATGGACGCAAATCCTACAATTGAGGATCCATCTAGCTTTGGCAGGCCATCTTGCATTTGTTGAGGGGTAAACAAGTTGGCTGAAATTGTTGTATGATGAAATCTTCCCCTAAGACCTGTAAATTGTAAATCGATAAATTTTATCTGATCATGTTTAATCTTTGCAAAAACTTCATCAGCCGAATAAGAAACTGATACTGGCTCTCCACCAATCACTTTATATGGCAATTTTGCACCTTGATCATAACACAAAGGAGTCTATGATTTAAGCATTGTTGGGTGTGTAAATGTCAGAAACAAAAAAAATTGACGCAAATTCATTGTATGCCTTGCTTGTTATAGAAGTAGAAAATGATTCAGTACAAGAGCTAGATTCTAAACTGTATAACAATATTGCAGAATTTCTTGGAAATTTAAAAAACCAAGACTATGACGGAGCTGAATCAAAGATCAAAGACTCGCTTGTAAAAATGATAACCGAAATGACATCAATTCTTTTAAAAATCAGAATTGAGAAAGCAACAGGCTTGG
>JBARDK010000142.1:0-4993 GCA_049795075.1 Nitrosotalea sp.
CCACTTCTCATTCCGCCGCCTATCAATTCGCAGTCTTGGTTAATCATACCAACAAATCTTATCTTTGCATCAATTTCCATTATTTTCTCACAAAGTTTGTTAAAATCGCCACGCACTATCATTTTGACAATATTTTACACATGATTGCTATTAACCTAGTCGATTTTTCAGACCTCGGAGGTCTAATGTCTTCCTTCTTAGATCTCTGTCTGGCATAACCCTGTAAAAAGTCAGATAAAATATCAAGCCAATGAGGGGATTTGGACCCCCGACCTTCTGATTACAAGTCAGATGCTCTAGCCAGGCTGAGCTACATTGGCGCTAGGTAATGGCATCTGGAGGGTGGTTTAAAATGTTATTGCGCGACAAGAAGACAATCAAAGCCCTGTTAATTTTTGGGGTTGCAATACATATTCATTTATTTGAGGCAAATTTATCTTGTAAAAAATTATTTTGTACTGTAAAGTAATCATGATGCCATCAAAAGGAAACGGCTAATTATAATGCAATTTAAAATCAAAAAAATGAAAAAAGAAACTTTCAACAAGGTAAAACCAGACCAGTCTCTTCTTGCTGAAAAAAGAAGATATTTTCTAGGAAATGTCCTTTTACACGATATCTCAAAAAACACAGGTGTCACGGATCAGAAAATATACTATGTAGCCTTCAAAAATGGTGCAAGAACTAAAGTTCATTATCATGAAGGGGAACAAACGCTGGTCATAACTCAGGGCATGGGCATTCTTGTTTTGTTCAAGAGTGAAATTCAAGGAAAACATGTTAAAATAAAACAAGATGTCAAACATGTCTTGAAGACTGGCGATATAGTTCACATTCCAAAAAATACACTTCATTGGCATGGCGCAATCAAAAACAAAAGCTTTGGGCATATAGCATTTAATGCATTTTCAGCCAAGAGAAAGGAAGCAAGAACCATTTGGTATGATTCTGATTTTAAGACACATGCAATAAAAACTTCATAGATACTCTTTGATTGCATCACATGTTGTAGGCTGAAGCTGTTAGTACGGTCCATGGGAAAACTATCTTTCCATCTTTTATGTAGCGCTCAGCGTTTTGCCGTGCATCATTTTTTATCTTATCTGTAATGTTGTCTCCCATGCTCTCAATTCTAGGTCTGATGGAATTTGCAGTTGAGTTCATGTAATCGTGCCAATATTCATCAAAAGTTCCTGCTTCATAGCTGAAAACATGTTTTGTTGTGGATACGTCAGAAAATCCTGCACTCTCAAGCTCTTTTTTCAAATCGTCGCTGTCGCCAAATCTATGTACCGTAGGTGCGCCTTTTGGTCTAATGTCTGGTATGTACTTCAAAATAGAAGACATTATGCTGCTAAAATATGGTACTTCTTCTGCTAATCCATGAACTGCAAAAACAATTTTTCCACCGTGTTTTAAAATTTTTCTAACTGTTTCCAGTACTCTGGCAGTGTTTGGAAAAAACATGAGTCCATACTGACATAATATTTTATCAAATGTAAAGTTAAATCCAAGATTTTCTGCATCCATTTCAAAAAAATTCACATTAGACCCATATGTTGTCTTTTTTGCAATGGCAAGAGCTGTTCTTGACATGTCTATTCCAACCAGTAGACCTGTCTTGTCAAGATGGCGAAATATCTCAGCTGAAACAGCGCCTGTTCCACATGCAAGGTCCAGTACCTTGTCTGACGGGTTTATTTCTGCCAGGTTGACTACTTTTACAGTAGACTTGAACGGGCCTTCATGTTTGTTGGCCCAGTTGTAATGGTAATCTGGAGCAACAATGTTCCAGTTAGCCTTTGAATTAATCTTGTATTCTGTAGGATCATAAAGTGATACCATGGTGACCCTCTGGTCAAGGCTTAAATTTATTTATCTTTTTAGCAACTTCATGCCTGCTTTTTTGGTTAACGTGATAATAGAGAACAAACCGGAAATCGTCGACCCAGAAGGCAATACCATTCTAAATGATCTTATTTCGAAAGACAGAAAGACACCTGTCAAGAAGATCCGCTCTGCCAAGATGCTAAGGTTTCAGATAAAGGCAAAGAACAAGGATCTTGCCGAGAAGACTGTTATGGATTTGTGCAATGAATTTAGAATATACAATCCTCTGGTAAGCAAGGTCTCAGTTGAGACTTTAGACGCCTAACTGCTTTTTACGACTTCTCTGCTGGACGCAGTCACATCTTCCATGGCTCCATCTATGAGCAGTTTGCTGCGAAGATATTTTGCCAGATCTGTCTCTGTTATGATGCCTACCAACTTTCCATCAGATAAAACAAGCAGCCTTCGTATGTTTTTATTCGTCATTTTCTGTACGGCGTCCTCAATAGATGTCATAGGTTCCACCCATCTAAAGTTTGGAGACATTATCTCAGAGATTGGAACATCAGAACTTTTTTTGTCTGTAGCTGAAACCTTGTGAGCAAGATCTCTTTCTGTTACCAATCCTATGGGGGTTCCTTCCTTTACTACCACTAGTGAACTGATGTTTTTTTCTGCCATTAGTATTGCCACATCTTTTGCTGTCTTGTCATGTTCGATCGTAATGACATTGCTGACCATGATGTCACGAACTAAACCCATAGCTAGTACCAAAGAGTATTGGAATAAAAACGATTTGTTGCAGTTTAGCTAGAAAATCAATAAATTATTATGAAAATCAAGACAAATTATATTTCACGCGCAATAAAGTCTCAATATAGTTTGCGGTTATTTGCTTCGTATACGCCTTTCTTAATTATGTGAATTGCGTAGTTTTCCACAAGAGGCTGCAAAGCTATGAATTCCTACCAAGGTCATGCTTTGCAGTTTCCTAATGGTTATCTTGTAGCAACACGATCGTGGTTGCACGATATGGCTCTGATCTAAAACAAGAGGAACGGTTTGCATATTTATGTAGAAAAAGTATCAGAGTGCCATCTTCTTTTTCTACGCTCATGCTCTATCATGGCCTTTGTCGCAAGTAATGCCGTGAGAAATCCACCAACATGAGCCATGAATGCTATGGTAATTGCCACAACAGAGCCTATGAAGGCGAACAAAACTTGGATGGCAAGCCAGTAATATCCTCGTATATCTCCCATAGCAGCTGATATTCCTAAAACTCCGGAGATTGCACCAGATGCACCAATCAAAATGCTATTGCCATTTAGTAGTATGTATGACGCAACAACTCCGTAAAGCAATGCTCCTCCAAGTCCTGCGGCTATGTAGAGTACAATGAATCGAGGAATCCCAATTGATCTCTCAGCAGAGCCTCCCATGTAGGCTAGCGCAAAGAGATTGAATGCGATATGTGTAATGTTTGCGTGAATGAACATCGACGTAAATAATCTCGTGAGACTGTCAGACAGCGGAGCACTGTTGTCACGGAATAACTCATCTGGAACAAATCCATAGTGGGTGATTATTTGCTGCTGCGAATGGCTGAGCATGCCATATGCAAAGATCAAGGAATTTATGATAATTAATGCAGTAGTTACAGGAGCGGGGCGTCCTATCAGCCTTAGCATGCCTTACTGGCATTTGCTACATAATAAATTGGGTTCTGTTAATCTCTGGCATGATTCATTGTCATATCGTGAACTGCCCAAATGCAATATGCTAGTACAATATAGTTTCTTTCAGTATATCTTCTTAACCTGTTTTCTTTCTAGTAGAGAAATCTGTAGATCACAAGTAGCGTATCACTACAATTTAATAACGACTATAACCTAAAGCAATTTTGTAGTTGAATTTTTTTAAATAATCTATCCAGAATTCCAAAACTCGTTTAGGTATCCTGGCACTAACGAGGGGGGGAACATAATAGTGTTGTAATACATACTGGCTGGAAAGACCTTGTAAGTGTCATTGAACTGCATCACTGACAAAAGAGAATCTGATTTGCCTGATATCTGGTTGCCAAACCCCATGTTCGCAGGATTGCAGGATTGGTTGATGGCCTTGTGAGAATCAATGGTAACAATAGTACATTCTCCGCTAGTGTCATTCCAACTTGTTACCTCTCCAAGATATAGTGCATAGTTGGCATAGTATAGCGGAGGGGCGGTAGCCTGTTTTCCAAGTGATGGGTTTACAGTATATTCTATATAACTAAGAGCATCACTGTATGTACTCTTTGATGCTTGTATTTCTATCACATATTCACCTACATGTAACTTTGATGGAAGATTTATCGTGAAGCTTCCTTGTCCGTCTGTTTGCACCTCAGTTTGCTTTGATGATATTGTAACGGTCACAGTTGCATTACTCACAGCAGCACCATTCATGTCTGTAACTGCACCCGATACGACAGGTGAGGCTTTTATCAATGTTGGAGTTATCACGGGTTGTACGGTAAGAAGCAGTGCTGGTTGCTGGTCTGAATATGCAAATTGTGTAAAAGCAAGTATAATCAAAAATCCAAGAAGGGATGTTACAATCTTCACTTATGAAATCTTTTACTACAACTAGTAAAGATCCTAAATTTAATAATCCGATCTATTTGGTCTAATACTTGATCCATTAATTATTCATGAACATCTCATATGTACACTTGAGACGTATTTGGTCTTGTCAATTCATGGGTCAATCGAGCACATTCTAAAGGTAATGCAGATGAAGTGATGGCGGCGGGAACTGGTGCATTACCAATAACTTGGGATTTAATGCATCAAAGTTTAGGATATGGTAATCCTAAGACGTACAAGCCCGATTCAATTTAATATTGCTAGCAAGTAAGGGTGTTTGTGAGGGTTGCAGTAATAGTTTTTCCTGGAAGTAATTGCGATCGTGACATGCACCATGTCCTAACTGATGTCTTCAAGGTTGAGTCCCAACTTGTGTGGCACACTGATGAGCTACCAAAGAACATTGACGCAATTGTATTGCCAGGCGGTTTCTCTTATGGTGACAGGCTCAGAGCAGGGATAATTGCTGCTCATAGCCCAGTTATTGCAGAAGTAAAGAAGATGGCAGAAAAAGGCATGCCAATTTTAGGGGT
>JBARDK010000143.1:0-5661 GCA_049795075.1 Nitrosotalea sp.
GATTTATTGGTTCAACAATAGAAATGGACCTATCACTTAGAACACAAGATAGTACAAACGGCTGCAATGTAATAGTTGACTCACTGAGGGCTGCAAAGGATGTATTAACTAAAAAAGATCTTACAAAAACAGATATCATTTCGTCTTATGCGTTTAAGAATCCAGCAAAAAAGATGCACATAAGGGAATGCATTAAATCATTTGAAGATGCGTTTTTAAACTGAGCAAACTCTTTAGTTAGTATTTTTACACATTAAGCAAGCCAAACCCATACCCTGTGATTCACTCACTCACAAAATCTGGTTTTTTGTCAATTAGCGGAGTTTGACAGAGGAACAAATGACAAACGCAGAATAAGATTGGAAAGACACTTAACCATACAATTTTTTGTAACAAATCTTCATCCAACGAAAATCTTTCCTAGAACCATTATTTCTGATTCAAGCGAAGACATCTGACATACAATGATATCGTTAAATCACTTGATGTATAAAAAATAGGTAAGAATATAATGATGCGTCTAACAAAACAGTATTTTTTCCAAAAATGTTGTAAAAATTGAAGACCTCAAAAGACTGCAGTCAAAATATTTATACACTCAAAACAGTTGGACAAGACATGGAAGGGGTTGGAAGATTTGCACTATTCTTTGTACTTGTCTTAATGCTGGCTTTTCCCGGCTCAATTATTCTTCCTGAAAAACAGGTATCAGCAACACCGGCATTGTCTACACCAACAGGTGTCACAGCTAGTGCATTATCATCAAATCAAATCAACGTATCATGGAATCCATCCGCTGGAGCTATTAGCTATAACATATCCTACTCCACATCATCAGCCGGTCCGTTTACAAGCGTGGGTAGTGTATCAACATGGACATTAATTTGTGAAAATTTTTTGATTTATAAAATCTGTCACTACATGCCAAATGGCAATCCAACAACATATCCTGTTACTCATCTTAATCCAAATACTCCCTACTGGTTCGAGGTAACAGCGGAGGGGGGTGGCCTCAGCTCTTCACCATCGACCCCTGTAGGTGCACTTACAGCACCATCATCACCAATAGGTGTCACAGCTACTGCACAATCAATAAATTCAGTTCTAGTATCATGGAATCCACCAGCCAGTGGAGCTCCGGGCTACATTGTATACGAAGCCACGTCATCAAACGGTCAGTTTAACCCAATAATCCCACTGCGTAATTCGTATACAACTACAGGAATATCATATACCGTTACTAATCTTCAACCAGGCACCCCATACTGGTTCTACGTAACTGCATCAAACAATTGCTTCACTTGCGCTCATTTCATCAGCGAAGTGCCCCTCGGCGGCGGCGAATCTGCACCGTCCTCTACGGTATCATCAACAACATTACTAGCACCACCAACAGGTGTTACAGCTACTGCATTGGGACCAAATCAGATTCTGGTATCATGGAATACATCAACAGGAGCTACAGGATATACCGTAGAACGTTCCCAATCCTCATCTTTCACATCATCTGTAGGATTAGGTCTTAATACTACACCTACTACACACCTCAATTCTCAACTTGCTCCAAATACACAATACTGGTACGAGGTATATGCAACAGCAGGTCTTAGCCAATCTGCATGGTCCACACCTCCGGCAATGGCAACAACACCTAACGGTCTAGCATATGCTCCAGAAGGTGTCACAGCTACTCCAGAATATTCTCAGTCTTGTAGTTCTTGTGGAATTCACATAGCTTGGACTAGCCTGCCGCCTGAAACTACAAGCGTTCAAGTATCACGATCCGATTCGCAATCAGGTCCATTTACCCCCACGGGGTGCACTTCTACACAATATTGTGATGACGATAATGATGGCAGTCTCAATCCAGATACTACATACTGGTACGAGGTAACAGCGGAAGGTGGTGGCCTCAGCTCTTCGCCATCCGATCCGGTATCAGCACTTACAGCACCAGATGCACCAACAATTCTCAGTGTTACCCAATCATCATCAGGTATTACAATAACATGGAATTCGGTAGATGGAGCTGATACCTATGAGTGCTTCGAGGAACCCCAATATCCTTATAGTTCTGGCGCTCACGGATTCCCATACGTCCACGGTACAAGCTGTCTCGTCAATGTCATACAAGGGTACGCAAACAATTTCTATGTACAAGCAGCAAATTCTGCCCTCTCCTGGTCTGATCCTTCAGAACCAACAACACCCAGTAGTATAAATGTGGATCAACAGAAGTAATGCTTTCTCTTGGTCTGATTCTTCAGAACCGATAACACCAAGTTAAGTGAGCCGGATTTGACTGCAGATAGGATCCTTTCAAAGTAAACAAACCATCGGCTGTAATCATAGGTTCAACATTCGTCTTGCACCACCCCTATAAACTTGGAAAAGAAATAATGATAGTTTTTAGTCCTCTCTGGAAACATCTTACGTGATACTCATTTGTATAGGTCTTTTTGTTTACATCAAAGAATAATTCAATACCATTCAAGTAATTTCTAATAGATTTTGCCTTTAGATTCTTGCCTTTTAGATATATCACAAAGTTCTCTAAAAACATCTGTATAGCATCGGAATCAAGTCCTACTAACGAATCGTAATCCTTGATTTTTGTAAACTCTAAGAACTTGTCTAAATGAAATTTATACATCTGTCTACTATGTTCCGATTTTATTGAATTTTCAAACAGCAACAGGCTCTTTGTAGATACAATCATACAACACAAGATTACTTAAATTACATTTCTCGCAAACAAGGCAAACTATTAATGTGCTGTTCTAAGGGTATTTTTCATGCAAACTGCTACTCAGAAAGAAGAAGTGCCTAAAATATTTGCAGATGTCGATGAGAAAGAGATCACACGAGCAATTGCCGATGAATTTCATTCAGTACTTGTAGACAGAGCAGACTCTGATGTAATAATCATAGGTGCAGGTCCAGCAGGTTTGACTGCAAGCAGAGAACTTGCATTGATGGGATTCAGAGTTCTAGTCATAGAACAAAACAACTATCTCGGTGGCGGATATTGGCTAGGAGGATATATGATGAATCCAGTAACAGTGAGAGCCCCCGCGCAAAAGATTTGGGATGAATTAGGAATTCCCTACAAGAAGGTAAGAGAGGGGCTTTATCTCACACCAGGACCACATGCAGTTTCAAAATTAATAGCTGCAGCTTGTGATGCAGGAGTAAAATTCTTGAATCTAACAAAATTTGATGATTTGATATTGAAAAATGGAAGAGTAAGCGGTATTGTAGTAAATTGGATGCCCGTGTCAGCCCTTCCAAGAAACATAACTTGTGTGGATCCAATTGCTTTAGAATCCAAGATGGTCATAGATGCATCAGGTCATGATTCAGTAGCCATAAAGAGACTGGTAGACAGAAAGCTTGTGGAATGGAAAGGTATGGACCCCATGTGGGTAGATGATGGTGAAAATAAAGTAGTACATCACACTGGTGAAGTTTTCCCTGGCCTTGTAGCAACAGGAATGTCCGTAACAGAGACATATGGCATAGCAAGAATGGGCCCAACATATGGTTCCATGCTTTTATCAGGCAAGAAAGCAGCTGAGATCACAGCATCCAAAATAAAAGAGCTAAGAAGATAAATCAACTAGAACCAGTATTTCATTATTGAGAATATCTAAACTATTTTTGTATGATGAACCGAGTGTGCCTGAGATCAAGATCAATGATCTTGCCGAGTTCATACAGAAACAAAGTGGAATAAGCACCGAAGTACGACAGAGTTTTTTTCAGCATTTTCATGTAAAAGAAAAAATCTTTCACCAGTCAGCCTCGTGTAAGATTTTCAACCCCTACGTACCTTTTGAAAGACACACTCCAACAGTAGAGGAGATAGAATTCGAAAAACAATTGGAAACATCTGCATCAAACAACATAATTTTGTATGATGGCTTTGAGCTTCAAAATATTTTCAGAGATATCATACCTGATTCAGAATTATCGTCTGATGAATTTCATATCATATTTACAACAAGATTGGCCTGTAGTTATGACTATAATGATTACAGATATCACGGCAGGGCCGTGATATGTTCTAACCCATCTATTATTTCCACTACCGGAATAATTGAGGCACCAGCAAAACCACGTGATTACTACCTCCATTTGTACGAGAAGATCTCACAAGGTCTGAATCTGGATGTAATTAAACAAGAATTCAGAGGAAGATTTCTAGAATATCATGATGAGAGATTGCGCTTGGTCGCTAGAGGATATGCCTTGCAAGCCATATTTTACCATCTTATTGGAGTACCTTTTTGTGAATCAAGGGAATGTATTCTGTACAACGCGCATTGGCAAGAAGATCTATTGCATGCGCAAATAGAAATTGGAAAACTATGTGATCAGCACCAAAGTATACTGGATAGTCTCTAAAACTGGATGCATAATTTAAATATGAACTGTAGATGAATTTTATTTGTGCAGGCAGAAATTAGGGCAGAGAATAAAAAGCCAGAAACAAAGAAAAAATTTGATGTAATAATAATCGGAGCTGGTCCCGCAGGATATACTGCAGCCATTTATACATCAAGAGCCAAACGTGATACCCTAATAATCTCAGGAATGTTGCCTGGTGGACAATTAATGCTTACCACAGAGGTTGAAAACTACCCAGGTTTTGCAGACGGCATACTAGGTCCAGAGTTGATGACTACAATGAGAAAACAAACGGAGAGAATGGGTACCACGATCATTGATGATGAGGTAGTAAATGTAGATTTTAGAAGAAAACCATTCAAGGTATTAACATACTCTGAAGAATATGAAGCAGATGCTGTCATAATTTCAACTGGTGCAAGTCCTAGGAAACTGGGCGCAAAAGGAGAGCAAGAATTTAGTGCCAAGGGCGTATCATATTGTGCTACTTGTGACGGCCCATTTTTCAAGAACCAAGAAATAGTTGTGGCAGGTGGTGGAGATTCTGCCATGGAAGAAGCCATATTTCTTACTAAATTTGCAAAAAATGTACATGTTATCCATAGAAAAGATAAGCTTAGGGCAAGTAAAATAATGCAAGACAGGGCATTTGAAAATAACAAGATCAAGTTCCATTGGAATTCAGTAATTGAAGAAATCAAAGGAAATGAAAAAATAAACCAAATTATGATAAGAGACGTAACAACTAACCAACAAGAAATAATGGATGTTGGCGGCCTATTTGTTGCAATAGGCCATGAACCAAATACCAAGTTATTCAAAGGTCAAATTGAGTTAGACGATCAAGGATACATAGTACTCAAAAACCACACACAGACCAATATCAATGGGGTCTTTGCTGCTGGTGATGTGCATGATCATAAATACCGACAGGCAGTTACTGCAGCAGGATTTGGTTGCATGGCTGCCATAGATGTTGACAAATACCTTTCAGAAAATAGCAAAAAATAGTTCCACATAACAAGTTTGTCTTTAGGTGTTACACACACAGACCATTATATCAAAAAATCATTCAAGACAACAATGGAATCAGTCCAGACAATTTCAAAGCCATTATGTACTCTCTGTGAAAAAGAAATGAATTTTGTAGAGGGTGACCTGATATTTGGTGAAAAATGGTATCACAAAGACTGTGCCCAATTGTACAAATTCAGGCACTTGATCTTACGTTAACACCATTGTATTTAGAGG
>JBARDK010000144.1:0-3814 GCA_049795075.1 Nitrosotalea sp.
GTCTTATTTTCAAGTAAAAATTAATGAAAAATTTGAATTTCTTGGAGAAAAGATAAATTCACAAGTCTGAATTCCAATTCGTATCAAATCTCATGATTTTAATTCTCAAACGATTAAATACAATAGGGAAAGATCAAAAATCAATTGAGCCAACTAACTCAACAACTTCATCATTCTGAGATAGGCGATATTTTAGAAAATTCTGTTGCTGGAAAAAGGCCTGGTTATGATGAATGCCTGAGACTTTTGGGCTCTGATGATGTTCATCTGATGGGTCTAGTCGGTGGGCATCTTACAAGAAAAAAATTTGGAAAAAGTGCCTCGTTTGTAAACAACATGATTCTCAATTACACCAATGTATGTATCACTGATTGCAAGTTTTGTGCATTTTACAGGCCGCCAGGACACGACGAATCTTATACTGTGTCACTAGAACAGGTTGAATCAAGATTAAAGGCTGCATGGGATATGTTTGGCATTACGCAGGTAATGTTTCAGGGCGGGCACAATCCAAAGCTTAGAATCGAGTATTATGAAGATGCGTTCAGGCTCATTCGCAAAAAATTCCCCAAAGTGGGGGTTCATGCCCTTTCGGCGTCTGAGATTGACATGATATCAAAAGTAGAACATACAAGCACCAAGGAAGTGCTCGCAAGGCTGAAAGAAGCAGGCCTTCAATCAGTACCTGGCGCAGGAGCAGAAATTCTAGTTGATAGTGTAAAACAAGTGATAAGCCCAAAGAAGATCTCAAGTGATACATGGCTTAGAATAATGGAAGAAGCTCACAGTATGGATATTCCAGCATCTGCCACAATGATGTATGGTCATGTAGAGACAAAAAAAGAAATTGCAGAACACTTTGTAAAGATTGGAAAACTTCAAGAAAAGACTGGAGGGTTTATGGCATTTATTCCGTGGAGCTTTGAGCCAAATAATACGCTCATGCAAAAAGAAGAGACAGTCAAGTATGCTGCAGGAGGAACCGAACTACTAAAGATGATTGCCATATCAAGAATAATGTATGACGGACTCATACCCCACATACAGTCATCATGGCTCACAAACGGTATAGCTATGGCCCAGATGGCATTACAATATGGTGCAGACGACTTTGGAGGAACACTGCTTGGAGAGGAAGTGGTATCATGTACAGGCGCAAGGTCTACCGAACTTACAGCGCCTAAAATTATTGATGCCGTAAAACAAATCGGGTATCAAGTGGAAGAGCGCGACAACTTTTACAATACTATAAAAACGTACTAAATCCCGTAACTGGACCACTTGGAATCAACTAGTTTCTTGGTCTCTTCGTCTGATTTTACAAGTTCCTGAATTTCTCTTTGGTATCCTTCTTCCTTTGTTTTCTGCGTAGCATCAATTCCAAGTTTTGAGCCAAGGTTGACCAGTGGTGATGCTGGGTCAAGAGTATCAGTTGGGGTGTTGTTAACTATGGTAACATCTCTTGCGGCATCTGCACGAGTTGTAACTGCCCATATTACATCATTCATGTCATGTATGTTGACATCCTCGTCGACTACAACAAAAATTTTTGTTAGTGCAAGCTGACCCATTCCCCACAGGCCCATCATGACTTTTTTTGCCTGTCCTGGATACCGTTTCTTGATTGATATTATTGCCATCCCTTGGAACCATCCGGCCGCAGGCATTGAAAAATCAACTACTTCTGGGTGAAACATTCTGATGAGTGGAAGAAATGAGCGCTCTATTACTTTGCCAATGAAAGCATCTTCCAAGATTGGTTTTCCAACTATGGTAGTTAGGTAGATTGGTTTTTGTCTTCTCATAATTCCAGTTAACGTAAACACTGGATAAGGTTCTGGCGGCGTGTAGTATCCAGTATGATCACCAAATGGACCTTCCGTTCTGATATCTGAAGGGTCCACATATCCCTCAAGCACCATCTCTGCATTTGCAGGTACTTCGAGATCGACTGTTCTGCATTTTACAGTCTTGATTCCGGTCTTTCTTGTGATTCCTGCAAAGACATACTTGTCAAGCCCTTCTGGCACTGGTGCAACTGCCGAAAAAACTGTAGCAGGGTCTGCACCGATTATCACTGCCACCTCTATCTTGCTACCTGAATCTTTTTTGATATCATAATGATGTGCTCCACGCTTGTGCTTTTGCCAGTGCATGAGAGCATGAGTCTTGTCTAAAACCTGCATCCTGTATACACCGAGATTTCTAACTCCTGTCTCGGGATGTTTTGTAGCAGCAAGACCAAACGTAATGAATCTTCCTGCATCCTTTGGCCATGTTTTCAAGATTGGAATTTTTTCAAGTGACGGCAAATCTTCAAACACTTCTGTTACAGGGCCATTCTTTTGTAATTTTGGTGCAATGTCAGTTATCTTTGAAAGTTCTGGAAGTTTTCGTAGTTTATCGAAAATTCCACTTGGGACTTCCATGCGAGTCATGTCAACAATTCTCTGACCAATTTCTGTGAAGTCAGAATTTTCTAGTCCAATCTCTAATCGCTTCATAGAACCAAAAGCATTTCCTAAAACTGGCATGTCATAATTTTTTACATTTTCAAAAAGGACTGCGGGACCATTTGAATACATGACACGACTTAGAATTTCTGAAATCTCAAGATTGGTGTCAACCTGTGTCTTTACTCTTTTTAGCTCGCCTGCTTTTTCGAGCTTGTCTACAAACTCGGAAAGCTCCTCAATTGGCACAATGTCTATTGAATGTGTATCTAGTATAAGCTTAACTGGATTAATACTGTGAAACAGGAAAGGGTTTTAACAAAAGAACTTTAATATCCTCTAAGGGAATGGCATAAGTTGTCCGGCCAAAAATGCTCCGTCTGTGGAGGCGGTGGAAAGATTGTTCTTTTAGATACTCAATGTTCTTTTTGCAACGGAACTGGGGAATATAGCAAAACTGCAGACAGTTACATGAAGTCGCATATTTGCCAATGCATCTTTTTGGACAGGGTAACATGTCCACTCTGTGGAAAGAAATGTCATCACGACACTCCAAACAAACCAAAAATTTTGATAGGCCCAGTCTAGATGACGGGAGGCAACTCGTTTTTCTTGTCGTGACCGCCTGAGCCAAACCTGCAGTAAAAGCATTGGTCTGATTGCATGTACTTTAACTGTTCAACCTTTATCGCTCCAATTTTTAGCGCAATCTTGGTGAGGATTCTGTACTTGAGCGGCATTGCAGGAATAACCTCTTTTAGATAAACGCGATAATGGTCAGGGCAGAACTTTAACGTAATATTGCTTGATTCCTTGGAGGTCTCACTTACCGTCTTGGCTACGTTGATCTGTTCTCTTATGTATTCATGCTTTGGGCAAGGGCAATCCTTTCCTCCTGGATGCTTGTATGCTGGCGTGTTTTTCCAGTCAAATTCGGGATATTCCTTCTCAAAGTCGTCCAATGGCTTAAAATCGGCCTTTAGTCATATAAAACTTCTATAAATACTGCAACCAGACGTGATCAAAATCTAAATAAACTACTTTACCAGAAATCAAATACATGTCAAAAGAATCTAAACCAAAAAAAACACGTTCTACTAAAAAAGTTTCAGAGGGAGAATCTCTCCATACTGCAGAACTTGAGGCAAAAATAGCAGAGCTTGAGGCCAAGCTTACTAATTTATCCTCGCAGGTAAAACCCGCAGAGGTAAAACATACTCACACGGTACCTCCACCAAAATCAGAACCAGCAAAACCAAGACCTGCAGCTTCAGGTCCAACGCATGGTACCTTACCAGCTGGTTTCAAGGCACCACCGCCACCAACACCAAAAGAGGAGCCAAGAGCAACACCATCTGCTG
>JBARDK010000145.1:0-12427 GCA_049795075.1 Nitrosotalea sp.
AACCTTAGGACCATTCTGCAATTAGTTATTACTTAAAATAATCTCTTGAAGCTCTTCCGGTTTTTCTACAATGTAATCAGGAATTGCTTTTTGAAGTGCAGCCCTTGTGTTGTATCCCCATGAAACGCCAATGACTCTGATACCAGCCTTTTTTGCAGCCTCGATATCCCTTATCTCATCTCCGACGTAAATTGGATCTTCGTGGGGGATTGTTTTCTCCTTCATCAATTTTTTGAGTAATCTGCTCTTGCCATACATTGCTCTTCCAGTATATACAAAATCAAACAATTGTAAATCATTATTTTTTAAAAATTCCATTACATTTTCTCTTGAATTCGTAGTTAGTATGCCAAGTACACATCCGTTCTCTCTTAGCTTTACAAGTGCATCCCTGATCTCTACGGCAGCTTGTAGATGAGCTATCTCTTTGTTCATCTCAAATCTTATTTTTCTCACAACAATGGGTAGCTTGAAGATTGAAATTCCCAAGTGCTTTAATACCTCGCTGGGTTTTTTTTCTCGAAGTTTTGGAAGATCGCTTAGAGGTATCTTACGATATCCATACTGATCAGCGAATTTGTTGGCTATTTTTATCACTACAGACAGGGTATCTGCTATGGTACCGTCAAAGTCGAAGACTATTGTAGGCATTAGAATCTCGCACTAAAAATCCCTTAAAGACTGTTGTGAATTTAGAACCTTCAATTCATTGGTTTGTTAAATTGACTCATTTTACGAATAATTCGATCCGACACGTGTGGAAATCGTATTACAAACATGAATAGATAACATACAAGCAAATTAACACAAGTGGCATCGCGTTGGATTGTTTTTTCTAGCTTGGAAAGAAACTAATTGTTGACTGGAAACAAACATGCCATCTACTAAAAGAATAATATCTTGAGGTTTTATAGTACGAAAAGATGCGAAATTCCTCTCTTCTAAACGAGGCCTATGAATTGTGTGAAGAAGGAGAGTACACGCTTGCCTTGGAATATTATGATCTTGTCTTATACAAGGAGCCGCACAATGTAACTGCCCTGATAAATAAAGGCGTCACACTTCAAAACTTGGGCAAAGTCAAACAATCAATCAAGTGTTATGATGCTGCCATTGAAGTAGACATCAATAACATGGATGCGCTTGTAAACAAGGGCTCTGCACTTCATACTCTAGGTAAGTATCACGACGCAATTGATTGCTATGACAGGATTCTTAGGGTTCAACCCCGATATGCTATGGCAATAGCATACAAGGGACTGTCACTTGGGGAGCTTGGCATGTTAAAGGATGCCATAAAGTGTTTTAACTCTGCTCTCAAAATTGATAAAAAATATGACATTGCTCTAAACAACAAAGCTCTTGCTTTGGAACTATTGAAAAAAAATTCCAAATTAAAACCAAAACTGCACAAAACCAATTGATATCAATAAAGGCAAAGGTTCTCTAAACCTAGTTCTGCTCGGCATAGTCCACAAACTTGCTAAATCCGTTTTGAAGTGCATAGTTAAGCGAACTGTCAGGAACAAAACTCAACATCCACGAAAGAAATCCAGATGTCTTCAAATCTAAACTAATGTTTGCTATAGTTCCCATTCCAGGTGCCCCATCAAAGCCCCATGTTTTGTTCAACTCTGTTGTCAACGTGGTTCCTTTGAGATCTCCTGATACTACCTGTACTGTATATGTGCCGTTTGGCGATTGCTGGTATACTGCTTGTGTATCAAAGAAAACGCCATTTACGCCTGCGTTCATATCCACCAAGTTTGTTTGGTTATTTAGTAGATTGACGGATTTGATATTATCAGGAAAGATCTGTGGATAATTCTGTAGGTCCGATATAGCTGCAAGCAATGATTGCTCATTCACGTTTGCCACTGTTTGTACATCAATTTCGCGGTCAGCATATGATAACGGCATGCTTGGAACTAGTACGATAATTGCTATCAAACTGAAAATAAAGTTTCTTGATCTATAGATAGGTCTAAGTCGTGGCATAGCCTACTTCATCTGCCTGTATTGTAGAACTTGTATATGCAACACATTGCATATTGATATTTAGCAAAGCAATTACTGTGACTATTGCAATGAAGTGACTCATGTGTTTCGGTTCCGCCATGACTTATGTTTCACTTTATAGTATATAACTTGTTAGTATACAAATCATTTGTATACCACCTAATACAACATAAAACATGCGAAAATTAGATCTAAGAGATAGCATTGGAACATTGATCTTCCTTACATCCAAAGTGTTGGAGGGTGTTGCAGAGTATGAGATCAAAAGTAAACTAGGGCTAACATCTAGTCAATGGAAGGTTATTTTAGCACTAAACTTGTTTGATGGGCTCAGCCAAAGGGAACTTGCTGATAAAATCTATGTTGACAGCAGCACTCTTGTTCCTGTAATAGACAGGATGGAAAAAAATGGGCTGCTTGAACGAAAACTGGACCCAGAAGATAGGAGGCATAACAGACTGTATCTTACAAAAAAATCAGAATCTATTGTTGATTCTATTATAGAAATAATCCTTCAATTAAGAAAGACGCTATACAAGGGATTGTCTAAAGACGATCTGGAACTAATGCGGCCGAGTTTGAAGAGGATAATTGACAACGCAGACAAACTCATGAACAAGTACAAATCCGAGTCATCATGAGATATAATTACACCTGTGTTGTTGTAAATCCTATGATGAAGTATATTGTTGCACTAGTCTTGCTTTTAGTGCCAATCTCAATTTGTTATGCACAATCAGCTTCTCCAGGCTCAGTTCTAACTTTCTATATCAATGATGAGAATTTGGTTACAGACCACAGGGGGGTTATGACTCTATCAACAGATGGTTTGGTTGATTTCACTATTGATGGAACTCCAATATCAGGCCCATCTAGTATGGTAGAGACTGGCATTGATACTGGTCAATTCCTGCTTCAACTTACTCTGCCATCTTCTGTTAACGGACGACCGCTACAAAACGGAGATGTGGTACTTATGACATATCACCAGCCCACAGATAATAATGGAAATCCACAAACACTAACACAATCAGTAGTTCTAAGCTCCATACCGTCATCCATCCAACCAAGTCAGGCAGAACAGCCTTCAGAACAAAGTATAAACATTGGACAATACTTTACACTCCAGATTTATGCTCCAAATTATAATTTAGATTCTGAAGTTCCAGACGACATACCGCTAAGCTTGGTTCAAGTCAACATGAATGGGGTGAGTACTACACTTGCAGATTCGGCATTTCAGACAAGTACTGGTACTCTGAGAGAGACTGGGCCAAATACTGACACTTTTGCGGCCACCTTTAAGATACCGCACCAAATTGATGGCTTTCCAGTTGAGCTTGGCTCTACTTTGGAATTTACATTTGGAGATAACTCCCAACAAGTACCGTCTGAATCTAGTATATTTGTAACGATTGGCACGGCGAACTATCAAAATACTGCACCGGCAGCACCAAGTGTTACTGTACCTCGTAGTATCACGGTTCAAACTGCAAGTTCATATGGAACTAGTGTGAACTTTATCAATTCTACTATGCTTCAAGGACTAGTAAATCCGGTTTGCTATCCGTCATCTGGTTCTCTCTTTCCTATTGGTACAACAACAGTTACCTGTTCTGCAATAAACCTGGAAGGCAACTCTGTTCTAAAATCATTTCCTGTGACAGTAAGTCAAGAGAGCAACTTCATACCTTCTTGGGTAAAAAACTTGGCAGGCTTTTGGTGTAATGGAAGTATACAAGACAGTGACTTTGAGGCCGCAATTCAATTCCTTAATTCAAATAAAATGATCTCTATACCTCAATCACAAGACTCGTCTTCATCAATTGATAAATCAGATATTTGTTCGTGGTCCGAAGGAAAAATTAGTGATAATGAAGTTGCGGCATTATTTTATCCGCTCATCCGATAGGATTTAATTCTGTAGTCGTGAATATCTATCCATGAAGGCTACTTTTGGAGCTGGATGCTTTTGGTGCGTTGAGCATGAATTCAGAAAGATAAAGGGTGTGACATCGACAGCGGTGGGATATATGGGCGGTAGCCTACGTGACCCAACATACGAGGATGTTTGCTCAGACCAAACCGGACATGCGGAAGTAGTTCAGGTTGAGTTTGACCCATCTGTTATACCATATACTCAGATCCTTGATGTTTTTTGGCATTGTCATGATCCAACATCGTTGAACAGACAAGGCCCAGATGTGGGCACTCAGTATAGGTCTGTGATCTTCTGTCATGACCAAGATCAAGAAAAGACAGCAAAGCAATCAAAAGAACAACTCCAAAACTCAGAAAAACCTGGGAAAAAAATTGTAACTGAGGTACTACCGGCGCCAGCATTCTACAAGGCCGAAGAATATCATCAACAATACTATACAAAGTGTGGAATCCTATAATTGCAATTGAGACGTTATTTTCTAAATTAATTTTGTAGTAATTGCCTTAAATCTGAAGCCAGATCCGTTTTATATCGCAATTAATATTCGTTATATACTTGAATTGGAAACGACTTGGGAGACTGTTCCTATTTTTTGGATTGATTGGTATGGGGGCATTCATCTTTCTCAACATGGATCTTGCACATCGTAAAAGAGATCTTTATTTTCTATTTGCGTTATCACTCGTCTTCTTCATATCTGGATGGGTTGGCCTTTTCAGATACTCTAGATTCTGGACAATGTTGGAATAAATCTTAGTTTGCTAGCGTTTGGTTTATCTGGCTCAAGTCTCTTAAGGGAATAGAATAATTTCTTGATAAAAACAACATTATATTAATAATAAATCAATTAATTAAAATTTAATTTAAATTTTTTAAATGAATTCTTAAATATTATGGAATTCATTATATATCATGTTCATAAAGCCACAAAAAATGGCTTGACATAGCGTGGTCCTGCAGGAACTATTATGCGAACCAAGCGCAAAGGCGCTGTTCAAAAGGAGGTAATCTCCAAGTGTCCTGCATTTGGGGCCACGCCTTTTGATTAATATTTAGAGGTTGGGCGTGTTCGTTTGGCAAAGATCAATATTGCTATGACGATACCGCCTGCACCGCCAACTCCTGCAATCACTAGAACTACAAAAATTGATGCGTATAGACTAAGCGTTGTTATGTTGAATTCGTATAATTCTACATTTCCAGTATTAGAATCCAAAATCTCAGTTCTAAACACGTGATTTCCGGGTTCTTGGAATGTGTAATCTATGTCAAATGCTCCTGGATAATCATCTGCAGGAAATTCTTTCATTAAATTGTCGTTATAATATATTTTCAAACCCATCCTAATTTTGTCAACTTGGTTGCCATTTTGGTCTAACACAAGAAAGTGAATCTTTGTGTCCCCTCCTACGTTAGGTACTGACGGCGTTGTAGACACTTGGACTTCGTAGTTGCCAACTTTTGCTGCATCAGTGCTAAACGATGGATGCATTATTTCATAAGTCACAAGACCTGCAAAGAAACTGAAATAAACCACTAAAAGCAGGTACTTTTTCTGCATTGTGTGGGTTAGACAGTTTTGGTATATTATATTTGGTCATGGAATCTTCGCGACACTAATAAAGAAACTAGAATATGAGTCTCAGAGAGAGTACTTTGATATCTAAAAAGATGGGTGCTGTTATAGGGGTAATACTAATTGGTTTTGCAGTAGCTTTGTTTGTATACCAAAAACCGACAGAGCCCGAACCAGCGGAATCTGTCTTGAATCCAACACCGAGTCAAAATCCATATCTACAAGAATACTCACTGCCAGATGATGCGGGACCTAACGGTCTAATTGTAGATAAAACAGGAACAGTGTGGGTTACCTCATCAAAGTCAGACATACTTTACAGTTTTGATCAAAACTCAGGACAACTAAAAAATTATGAGATAAAGGACAATAATTCACAGTATTTTAATCCTGGTCAGAACACAACTATGGTCTGGACTGTAGTTCAAGATAAGGACGGAATCATATGGTTTTCCCCGCTTGGAAGCAAATCAATATGGTGGTTTGATCCTACTAACGATACTTTTCACTCTATTTACTCAGAGACAGGTTCTGCATTTCAGATGAAGACAGATGCGAACACTGGAGATGTGTGGTTTACTACACTCAGTGGTGATACCTTATGTGTTATAGAAAAAAATACTGATGCGCAAACTGGCTACAAAGTATCGGCATTTGACCTTGGTAATGGTACAGCTCCAGCTGGATTGTACTTACAAAATAACTCGGTATGGGTCACAGAAATAACCACTCAAAAGATTGTTGAATTTAACATAGACCGTGAAAATGGCGTTGTAACTGGAATCACAAAAGTAAAAGACGTTCCAGTAGACAACCAGACTCAACTTTCATCGCCAACAGATCTTCTTGTCAATAATGATTCTATATGGCTGACAGAACATGGCACAAGTTTCCTTACCGAGTACAATCTTAGAAATGATCAGGTTGTACGGTATCCAACTTCGCAAAATGTGTATCATGCAACGACACTTCCGTTTTGGATACGCGAAATTAATGATGGTAAAGATTTGTGGTTCAATGAGCATGAGGGAAACAAGCTTGCATATTTTGATGCGGTGAACAAAACCCTGGTTGAATATGACATTCCATCTAGGCCAGCCGATGGTTTTCTGACATATCCTCTTAACATAGCCACAGATCCTAATGACAACATGATACTGTGGTTTTCAGAATGGAACACTAACAAAATCGCAAAAATTGACGGCCATGTGCAACTGCCTTTCTCAATATTTGCAGATACAAGCAAGGTTGTCCTAAGCTCTGATGCTTCAAAAGATGTAGCTGTGAATCTAAAAATTGATGGCCAGAGTCCCTATAGTGCAAATCATGTATTTTTGAATGCTTCAAGTTCCATGGTTCCAGCAGCCGGTTTTGGAAATCTTGATGTGAGATTATCTCCAGATACTCTTGATCTATCTTCTAGTCATGAAGCGCAACTGCTCTTACGGAATTATTCTGCTCCTCCAGGCAACTACACATTAGGGGTTAGTGTATCTGATGGAATTGTAACAAAAACCATCTTTCTTGATCTTGTTATTCCGAACAGCTAGTTTTTGTCGATGTCTTATTGTTATTATTTAAGCTCATCAGACACAATCTTATTTTTTATTGCGTGTTCCTTTATCTCAGACAGTCTTAATTCGTCTATGATGAAATGTATGAAATCTTCCTTGTACTGAGGAAGTGTTTTTCTGTTTCCACTTTTAGGATCATCGTATTCCTCGGCTACTGGGTCACTTCCTAGCAATTCATTGCATAATGTTTTCAGGTCGGACATGCCAAATTTTTGCAATAAAGCATATTTTGCAGGCAATTCATTTTCGAATATCTTGTCTTCTTTCTCAATTTCTTCTTTTATTTTGTAAATCTCTTCTAGATTTTTACTGGAACTATCAGCTTTTTTGTGGTCAAATATTTTTCCAAAATTCATTTATTTTGAGAGCTTTTTTCTTGCAGAATATAATTCAATGAGATCATTCTATATCGTACCGCCTACAGAAATTGTTGTTGAATATAACCGTGGAGTGTATTTGGACAAAAAGAGGTTCGGGCTTCAAAAATATAGCTTTGAAATGACAAAAGAAGACAATCATGAGCCAAGAGTTGTCGGATTGACGATCCTTGACACCATTTACGAAATATCAAAAGACGTGGATGTAGAAAAGATCAGTGGAACAATCTTGCATGTCTCATACTAGAGATTTGGGATGCTATAGTTTGATCTCTATTGTATCCTATGAGCATTTTTTTCAATTTTTCCTGCGTAGAGGATTGTAATTGGTATATATGGTACTAAATTGTACCCTTATAAGTGCCGCAAACAAAACCGATCGTAGATATCGTAAACGTTGTTGCCTCTGCCTCAGTCGATCAAAAAATTGACCTTGTTGAAATAACAAAAACATTTCCAGATGTAGAATATCACCCAGAACAGTTCCCTGGACTAGTCTTTAGATTAAAATCTCCAAAGACTGCAACACTGATCTTCAGCTCAGGTAAAATGGTCTGTACTGGTTCTAAATCTGAAGAAGCAGCTATTAATGCAGTAAATACCGTAGTTCAGAAACTTCGAAAGGGGAAGATAAAGATCAAAAATGACCCTGTGATAACCATTCAAAACATAGTTGCCTCCGTGAGCCTTGGTGGAAAAGTACATCTTGAAAAAGCAGCGCGAAGTCTCCCAAGAAGCATGTATGAACCAGAACAATTCCCAGGGCTAATCCATAGGATGCTTGATCCAAGATCTGTCGTTCTAATCTTTGCCTCTGGCAAGCTAGTCTGTACTGGTACAAAGAAAGAGGGTGAGGTATATAGAGCAGTTCACAACCTGCATACTCTTCTAGAAGAGAAGAAACTGATGGAATACGAGTAGTTCTAAAAAAATAGTTTTTTGTTTTATTGTATTTTTAATCTTTAGACTAGATTAATACCGTATCTCAATTTTTTTCCATTTTTGATGTCTGTGTCTTATTTATTGTGTAGCTTCCACCAAATGATATTGCTAGATTTATGGCAAGTGATATTACTGCAATGTAAATTGAACCAAAACTTGTATTGAAAAGTGATATTGTCAGTGCTCCAAAATTATTTGCAGCTTCTAACATGTAAATCCCAGAGCCTATGCCAACAAGCAAGCCTATGATCAGCGGAGTTTTTCTCAAGGACTTGACATACAACCCACAAATAACGGCAGGTAGTATTTGGGCAATCAATATTCCTCCAAGTAATTGTAAGGATATGGCATATGTTGCAGGGACTACAAAAACAAAACCTAGTGCAATGAATTTAAAAACTGTTGACGAAATTTTGGTAATTCGAATCTCTGAACTGTTTGTAATGTTTGGTTTTAATTCCTTTATTATGTTTCTTGTAAGCAAATTTGCCTGTGCCATGGCCATGATGGCTGCAGGTACAAGACCACCAACAAAAATCCCAAGTAACGCAATTCCTGCAAACCATCCAGGCATTGTATACAGTATCAGAGATGGAACCACAAGTATTCCGCGAGAACTTTCCGGAAATCCTGAAAGAAAATGCATCGCATTAGGAACTGCAAATACTAGTACGCCCATTAACGCAAGTATTGCAAGCCCTACGCCATAGAGGGGGAGTAGCGCTGTGCTTGTCCGAAGCTTTTGAGCGCTTTCAGAACTTAGCACGCCATTTATTGCATGAGGGTAAAGATAGAGCGCCAACGCACTACCAAGAATGAGTGTAGCATAGGCAGGCATCAAAGCAGAAGGTAATGTGACATAATTTGCCTTCACTTGACTGAAAGCATGTTGAAATCCACCTATGCTAAGTGGAACCACTATGATTATTGCAAAAACTGTAATCCATATGATGACATCCTTGAATATTGCAGTAAGTGTAGTTCCGCGTAAACCGCTTGTGTACGTAAAAGCGGCCAAGACTATGAAGGAGATTAAAAGCGAGATCTCCTCTACCAATTGAGCATTGGCAGAGCCGGCAAACATGACGGTCAAAACTGCTTGCATGCCTACTATCTGAAGTGCTATGTATGGTAGTTCAGCAACGATGCCAGTAATGGCTATCATTATTGCAAGTGTGGTGCTGCCAAACCTGTCCTTGACAAAATCTGAAGCCGTGATGTATCCTTTCTCTCTTGCCAGAGTCCAGAATCTTGGCATCGTTACAAGTGCTACTGCAAAAGTTAGCATGACATAGGGGATAGCAAAAAAATAGAGAGAACCTTTGGCAAAAACCCCCGAGGGAATTGCAACAAAGCTGTATGCAGTATAAAGATCGGCCCCTATGAGAAAGAAAACTAGCGTAGTGCCAAGCCTTCTTCCAGCAAGAGCCCATTCGTGTACGTGATTGAGATCTCCCCTTCTCCAATATTTTCCGTAAAATCCTAAAGCAATAAACACAATGAAAAGAGAAACAAATGCAACAGCTATATCAGAACTGATCATCCATGGTTCCCCTTTAGGCGAGCAAAAACAATGTAGAACCCGGCTGATGCAAATAACCAAAAAGTTTGGAACCAGTAAAAAAATGGCATTCCTAATAGTTCTGGTGAATCTCTGTTATAGATTGGAACTCCAAGATCAACAAATGATGGAATCAGAATAAGCAATGCAAGTATCACATGTATTTTCTTGATACGCATATTCATGATGAATTTAATAGTAAAGATATAAGGATTGAGAGATGTATGAATACAAAACTTACCGTATATCTCTATGATTTGGCTTTCTTGCCTATTGCAATCATGAACATGGTGTTTTTGTTGTTGGCATGAGGTGAGAAAAATTCTGTTACCTCATCGTCATAAAATGTAAGTCCTGTAGCTCCAATATGTAGTGCATATGATGCAAGATACATCCGTCCTCCCATGATGCTTGCATCTAACTGTGCAACTCTGTATCCGCGATTGCCAAAGCGTTCTATAATTTTCTGAAGATTTGCCATGAAAAATATTGTAACGGATGCATCATGTGGTAAACTTTGGTCAAGACCCAGATGTCCTGATATATCTCTGAAGTCTCCTTTTTGTAAAAGCTCCAACGAGCTGTGTTCCTTGTTGTAAAAATATGAACCCTGTTCTAGTCCATCTACTGCATTTGCAATCAAGTAAATGTCATTGATACTTTCTTCTTCAAAATCTGAAATGATTCCACTTGTAGATCTTTTCAGTATGGTTGATAATTGTTCAAGTGAGATGGAATCATGAGAAAATTTACGTGTAGATCCACGTCTAAGAATAACATTTTCTAGACTGTCTTCAACAAAAGCGTTTTTCACACTTTCAATTGATTTCACACTTTGATGTGCTTCTTGAATGACTTGTCTTCTCCAAGCTGAAACCTCTTGACGGTCTATCAGAGAAGATGACTCGTGAATCTCATTTATGACAAAAAGATTCATGGCATCCTCTAATGGTTCTGCCTTGGCAATCTCAGACAGTGGAGGTGAGATTGAAAGTTCCTGATCTGAGTGACCAAGTGATAATATTGCTAGTGTGGCCTCTTTTTTTACATCAAGACCCAGAAGTGAATTTATCTCAGAGTCAACAAACCCCAGTATCAACTTGCATGGTGCTCTCTGTGCATTTGACATTGCAAGGGCATTTGAAAGGATTGTTCCACAATCCCAAAATGCATGTCGGTATTCTCTTGCTTGATACTTGACTGCATTTCTTGAAAATATATCCGTGAAGACTAGCATGATAGGTGCAGCAGATGTAAAAGGCTCATTTGCTGTTGCACTTGCAAGAATTTTACGGTAATCTCCCTTTCTCAATACTGTCAATGAGAGATTCTGAGGATTGAAATGATACACCCCTGCCTCAAGCCCCAAAATGTCAGAGCATACGATGTAGATCTCTATATGGTACAAGGCTCCCGTACATGATGCTGCCCGAAACTCTATCTCACCAAGAGACGGAAATTTGAGTGTCTTTGTAATACCTCCTGAGAAGAAGAGTATCCTTGAAAGTGCATTGATGTCAGGAGTGATATTTGCATATTCACTTTTAGTGTTAATTGAGATTGCGTCAAAAGCAGAAACTGTGCTTGATTGTTTATCCAGTGGGAGTTTAATCTGTGCCGCACCTTTGTATGTCTTGTATGGTATAGGCCTGTTTGCAGGATGATACATGTGGGATCTGTTGAGGAGGATTCCGTTTGGATGTTTTGTTCCATCATGATATTGCCAAGTTGCTTCTATCTCATAATTTTTCAAATAACGACCTATGAAGATGACTCTAAAACCATCTTAAACATTTCTTCAAAAGGAAGATTATTACATGTTAGAACAAGTGTACGACTTATGGAAATTAATGAGGAAACAATGTCGAAAATAATTCAAACTTCCAATCTGAAATATACTCTACACATTGATGAAAAGATCTTTGATCTTGAGAATGTCTCTATAGTTAAATCAAAAATTCCGGTAAGAAAGCCAACCACAAGGGGAGGAGTATACTTTACTGATACAACTGCTTACAAGATGAGAGCTGCTACTGATGACATGTCAATACTTTCTCTCTTACCAAAGATCATGCTTGGGCCAAATACAGAATTCAAGCCTGTTAAAGTAAAGATCAATCTGTTATTTGACAATGAAAACAAAGACATTGTTCTTGTCTCACATGTAGCAAACACTGTAAATACAAAAACTAGAGTAGAACTAAATCTAATAGTAGACGAAATTAATCCGTAATTATTTCTTTGACCAAAACTATCTTATAATGCTGAACAAAGCCTTGTGTGTGGAAAAACTCATTCCAGTACTTTTGATTTTAGTTTTTACTGTATCAGTATCATACGCTTTTGCAGATTCTGATTCTACAGGATTTACAAACGCGATAAGTGTTAGTTCTCCTAGCGGTAACTCCACTCTGCCTCAATTGATAGTTTCAGGAG
>JBARDK010000146.1:0-4704 GCA_049795075.1 Nitrosotalea sp.
GATTTACGCTACGCTATCCTGAGCAGAAGCTAAAATTCGTAGGTGATGGCTTTCAATTTAATCCAGAAACAGGAGTAGGAATAGCCGGGCTGCGAGGTCGACATATACTGTACCACGAACACTGTACTGGTTGTCAGCTTTGTGCCGTGGCATGTGAGGGAATAGCAGAAGCCATTGGCATGGTCAAGGTAAATGAGACATGGAAACAAAACAAAAAGGCAATAATGCCACAGATAGATTATGGCAAGTGTGTATTCTGTGGTCTATGTGTTGATGCATGTCCATTCTATGCGTTATACATGACAAACGATTACGAGCTTTCCTCTTTTACCAAATCTGCTTTGATTTACACCCCTGCTCAGCTTGCTCTCAAGCCGAAGATCTCACAGGATGTGGAAATAAAAATCGATGACAGGGGTGCAACACATGGTTGATGCGGTATTTCTAGCTCTTTCTGTTTTGACAATTGGTAGTGCTATAGTGGCACTTGAGATTCGCTCACTGATTTATGGTTCTATAGCGCTCATGATAACATTATCTGGCATAGCTGGATTTTTCTTGCTGCTTGATGCGCCTTTTGTAGCAATGTTTCAACTCTCGGTTTATGTGGGCTCTGTTGCAGTACTCATTCTGTTCACTGTGATGTTAGTAAGACGTGAACTGATATTCAACAAGATCGAGGATAAGCGAAGAAGATACGCAGGAATAGGACTCATGCTTGCATTGATGCTTGGTATTGGTATGATAATTATTGGCTCTGGTATGAAATCGATGGAAACAAACTCTCCATCAGTAGACTACAAGAAAATAGGTGAAGACTTTCTTACGTATTATTCGCCAGCCCTTATAGTTATGGCGCTGGTTTTGGCTGCATCAGTGGTTGGTGCGTTGACTTTGGCAAAAAGGGAGGATATAACAAATGACCAACGGGCTGATTGATTTTGTTCTAGTTTCAGTGGCTCTTTTGGCCATTGGGATTTATGGACTGGCAGTAAAGCGAAATGCAATTAGAATGTTATTTGGAATAGAAATGATAATCAATTCTGCAAATCTAAATTTGGTAGCATTTGCAAGATTCATTCCAAACAGCCAAGGTCAAACACTGGCTCTCTTTTCCATCGCAATTGCGGCAGCAGAAGTTGCAGTTGGACTTGCACTAATTATTGTGGCATATAGAATGTACAAGAATATTGATATTGAGGACTTTAGGAGCTTGAAAGGATAATGCAGTACGTCCTACTTCAGGCAATTTTTCTGCCACTGTTACTATCTCCAGTAGCATATTACCTTGGAAAAAAGTCAGGACCAAATGCTGTAACATGGTTCAGTTTTGGAATATTGGCTTATTGTACTGCGCTAGTTACATTAGCGTCATTATCAGGTACATATGAAGAACATTATCCATGGACACAACAATTTGGAGAATTTGGACTGGTCTTAGATGGTCTGGCATCTCCATTTGCAATCATAATATATGTAATTTCTACAGTGGTGGTTCTGTTTTCAAAACCCTACATGGTCGCAAAGCTCACAGCACAATATGAAGAAAAAATGCATGGCCAAAAACAAATAGTTGGCGATGGACCAACCGCAATGGTAGAATCGTCATCATTGAAAAATTATGTAAATCATCAGATCGGCATTTACTATGCGCTTCTTCTTGTTATGGCGATGGGCATGCTGGGCTCCATACTTGCAACAAATCTGATAGAATTTTACGTCTTTTTTGAGGTTATGTTGATTCCAGGATTCTTTATGATTGCACTCTGGGGCTATGAGGCAAAAAGAAGGGTCGCTCTACTGTTCTTCTTCTGGACTCATGTTGGAGCAGTAATTCTACTTCTTGGTTTTCTTACAATAGGATTCAATGCAGGCAGCTTCAACTATGCTGACATTCATGAACATGCAATACCGCCTCATCTTTTGGCACTTGCCGCAGTGGCAATAATTGTGGGGCTTGGCGTAAAGATGGCTGCATTTGTTGTGCATATATGGTTGCCACATACGTATCGGGCAGCTCCTACTCCGCTTAACGCGCTATCGTCTGGAGCGATGCTAGGTGTTGGTGCCTACGGTTTCTTCAGACTGTTAGTAATGCTCTTGCCCGGAGAGTATGCTCATTTTGCTTTGTTTTTGAACCTATGGGGAGTTGGAACCATGATCTATGGTGGTGTAATGGCACTAGTCCAAGATGACATCAAAAAATTCTTTGCTTATTCAAGTATTAGTCAAATGGGGTATATTCTCTTTGGAATAGGTTCTGCCTCGGCCTTGGGACTTTCTGGCTCTGAAATGTTGTTTGTGTCGCACAGCTTGGGCAAAGTAATTCTCTTCATGATGGTTGGCGCAATTATTCTTCAAGTTGGTACTAGAAGCATTACAAAGATGGGAGGACTTGCAGGAAAAATGCCGATCACTGCAACTTGTGCAATGATTGGAGTACTTACCATAGTGGGAGTTCCTCCAACGAGTGGATTCATGGCAGAATGGACTATGTTCAATGGTGCATTACAGACAGCAATTCAAGAAGGGTCAACAATTAGGATGATCTCCTTTGCGCTTGGGCTAATTGCGACTGTTATTACTATGGCATATTCGTTGTGGATGATAAAAAGAGTTTTCCTTGGAAAACTTCCAGAACATCTTGAAAATACTAAAGAAGCAAACTGGTACGTAACAGGCCCAATGATGGTATTGGCAGGATTTACAGTTGTTATTGGAATAGATCCAGATATCTTTTTCAATCAAATAATTCCTTTCATGAAAGGAATGGTGGGAGTTTAGAACATGGATTTTAGTTCTCTCGGTTTTAGTGCCAGTGGGTTAAATGTATGGGCAATTTGGATATTGCCGTTTGTTGGCGCGTTGATAATACCTGCTGTGGCAAAAGTCTCAAAAAAATCCCCGGGATATGTGGCAGTAGCATTTGCTCTAGTCAGCGCTATTTCAGCTGCAACACTTCTTCCACTTGCATTACATAATCAAGAAATTCATAATCAAATTCCGTGGATATCATCAATTGGACTAAAAGCCGGTATCTTGGCTGACCCATTGGCAGCATTAATGGCCAACGTAGTTGCATGGATATCATTTCTGATTTTCGTATACAGCTTGGGTTACATGAAAGGCGACAAGGATCTAATGAGATTCTTTTTCTGGATGTCTTTCTTCATTGGCTCTATGCAACTAATTGTGTTATCAGATAATTTTCTGCAACTCTTCTTTGGTTGGGAGGGTGTAGGTCTTGCATCCTACGCACTAGTAGGATTTTGGTATAGGGACAAAAAGAAGGATCATGTAGGAACAGAAGGACATACAGTCCTTGGCTTGTTGGATTATTACTCTCCTACTCAAGCGGGAATGAAGGCATTCATCATGACCAAAGTTGGAGACATTATGATGTTAGCTGGAATGTTCCTAATCTTTGCATTTGCGGGAACGTTTGGATTTAAGGAATTGGCGACAAATACAAGCTGGGCAACTGCAATGTCTTCTCAAAACCTGTTGATCCCAGCTGCAATTTTATTATTTGGAGGAGCTATAGGCAAGTCAGCACAATTTCCACTAAACGAATGGTTACTTGAGGCAATGACTGGTCCTACTTCAGTTTCTGCACTCATTCATGCAGCCACAATGGTAATAGCTGGCGTATTTTTGGTAGCAAGAATAGGTCCACTGTTCTTTGCCTTGGCTGCAGCTGGCATCAACGTGGATCAATTCTTCGAAGTAGTGACCTGGGTTGGAGCAATCACGGCGTTTCTGTTAGCTACTCAAGGAATGGTTCAAACCGAAATAAAGAAAGTACTTGCATATTCAACAGGCTCACAAATTGGTTACATGATGATGGCTCTTGGCATAGCTGGACTTTCAAGGCAATTTGTCGATGGTTATACTGCAGGTTTCTTCCAGCTTATTTCCCATTCGATATTCAAAGCGTCCTTATTCATGGCCGCAGGCTCATTGCTGCATGTAGTTGGGTCTAGGTTTATGACTGATATGGGAGGACTTCGAAGGCTCATGCCAAAGACATATGTCTTCATGTGGGCAGCAGGACTAGGATTAATGGCTGCTCCGTTTATTACAACAGGTTTCTGGAGTAAAGATGCCATTTTTGCAGCTGTATATCAATCGGGTAACACTTGGGGTCTACCAATATTTATCATGGCCGTGATTACTGCTGTGATGACAACATTCTACACTACTAGGATGATTGGAATGGTCTTCTTCGGTAACAAGAGTAAACACATAGAACACTTAGAGAAGGAAGGATACCATATACACGAAGCAAGTCCGGTGATGTGGATTCCATATGGGATTCTAGCAGCTCTTACGATTGGACTTGGTGTTCTGGGCTTGGCGTTTGAACATAAACTACACAACATTTTCACAGCATATCTATCTTCAACATTTGGAATCCAGTCACAAGTAGGAGTAGTTGCTACAGGATCTCAACAACTACTTGGGGGATTCCTAGAGGGTGTTAACCCAATTGCACTAATGGCCTCTCTTTCCGCATTTGCAATTGGATTTGTGCTAGGATATATTTTCTACATTGGAAGATTTGCAGATCCTGCCAAATTTGTTAACTCAAATATTGTCTTTTATGCAATACACAAGTTTTTCCTCAACAGGTGGTATCTTGATGCGTTGATCAACTGGACATTTGTTGTAGGCCCGTTGTATCTTGCAAGAGGAGTCTATCGC
>JBARDK010000147.1:0-7982 GCA_049795075.1 Nitrosotalea sp.
AAGCTTGGGTGGCAACGGCGCTGGCATAACAAATACAGGCACTATCGTGGTTCAAAATGGTGCCATTATCAACAACGATGGCTACATCCTAAATAATCAGGGAGGTGCGATAAACGACAACTCCGACGGATTAATTCAAAACCCTTCTGACGGTACAATAAACAACAATGGAGGCACCATCTCCAACTTTGGCGGCACACTTGAAAACGGTGGTACTCTACTCAACTCAGGAGGCACATTTGCCATCTCAGGTGGCACACTTGACAACGGGAACACATTCACTGTCTCAGGAGGTACACTTGCCATCTCAGGTGGCACACTTGAAAACTTGGCCACACTTACGATATCGAGCAGTTCACTGAACATATCAGGGGGACAACTTGAGAACTTTGCCACACTTGACAACAACCAAGGTAGCACCATCGCAACTTTCTCAGGCGGCACGATAAACAACCTAGCCCTAATCTCCTCCCCCTCATTTCCGATAAGTTCTCCTCCAGCAGTCTTCAGCGTTGGCACATTCAACAACAACGGCGCCGTAAATAATCAAGGTGTATTCAACAACGGTGGCGGTAGCCTTGTCATCAGTGGTTCACTTGATAACATCGGTACGATAAACAACTCAAATGAGACACTCACCAACAGATTTGGTACTGCCACACATCATGGCACCATCACAGTTGTTAGCGGCGGTACACTCTTCAACATAGGCACCATAAGCAATAGCGATACAATTGACAACTTCAACACATTTACCAACAGCGTTGGAGGCAATATACTGACCCTCCAGGGCGGCACCATAAACAATTCTGTCTTGACAGAAGGCCCGACATCCACAATCATCTTGAGCACTGGCTCATTTAACAACTTTGGCAACATAATTAATGATGGTACACTCTCCAATTTAGGAGGCACATTCACCAATTCTCAAGGCCTTTCAGGCCCCTCAGACTCTGGTGGCATAATCTCCAATCCTGGTGGCAACCTCACAAATGACGGAAGCATAGACAACTCAGATTATGCTAGCGGCTTCACTGGTACTGTTATCAGCCAGGGAACATTCCTAATCCAAGCAACAAGTACAGTAGACAACCGTGGAACTATTTCCAACCACAACCACTCACTTACAAATGACGGCACCCTTGGCAATTGCGGTACAATCACTGGAAAGATATCTCAAAACCAGCCGGTCGATTGCACTACGACTATAGTAACACCAAACCCGGCGTCTGTCAGTGCCGGTGACACCGTACAATATGGTGTAAGTGTTACTGACAATGCCACACCGGCATCAACACCGGCAAGCACTGTGTCATGGAGCGATAACAGAGCAGGTGGAACATTTACCAGTTCCGGTTCTTGTACGCTATCAGGCTCGGCAAACCGCGCCCAATGTGCTATAACATATACTTCTCCGTCAGCAGGCGGGGCAGTAACCATAAATGCGGCATATGGCGGTGATGCAATACATTCTAAAAGTTCAGGCACTTCTGAACTTAGCGCAACAAAACCAACAGATGTCATCCCACCCAAAATATCAATCAGCGAACCATCAAACAATATTCTAAACCACATCTTGTCTGTCAACGGTACCGCATCTGACGATACATCTGTATCTTCTGTCATAGGCAAGATAGACATCGGTCCAGTCTCTGCAGCCACAACAAGTGATGACTTTGCACACTGGTCATTTGCTACACTAGGCCTATCAAACGGCTTGCATCATATACAGATAAACGCAACTGATTCAGCAGGACTTGTTACAACCCAAGCCATATCAATAACAGTTGATAATGCGCCACCGATTGTAACTGGAATACCGTCCATCGCTGCAAATGCAAACGGCTGGTATAACATTCCCATACAGGTAACATGGGCAGGGACAGACCTGTTTGATACCATAACGTCTTGCGATCCCGTTGCCACATATGCCGGACCTGACGGAAGCAACATCGTACTGTCAGGACAATGCACAGACCAGGCAGGAAACACTGGCACAGGAACACTGACAATAAACTATGATGCCACCCCGCCTACAATCAATGGAGCCCCCACCACCTCTGCAAATTCAAACGGATGGTATGACACCAATGTAACGGTCCACTTTGTCTGCTCAGATGCAACATCTGGAATATCTACCTGCACGCCAGACCAGACATTATCAACTGAAGGAAAGAGCCAGCAGGTAACCGGGACTGCAACCGACAAGGCTGGTAACATTGCAACCATGACCGTATCAGGCATCAACATTGACAAGACGCCTCCGGTTACAACTGCGACTCCGTCTGGAACTCTAGGCAGTAATGGCTGGTTCAAGTCAACAGTCGAGATAACGCTAACTGGCGCAGACAACCTATCAGGCGTTACAGATACTTCTTATTCGCTTGACGGCGGACCGCAGACAACCTATTCAGGACCATTTACAGTAATAGGAGACTCCAACCATACTCTCACCTTCAACTCTACTGACAATGCGGGAAATGCAGAATCACCAAAAACTCTCCATGTTGCAATAGATGCCACTCTCCCAACAGTTACCGGCACTGCTAACATGACTGCAAACTCAAACGGCTGGTACAACCATCCGTTGCAGATATCATGGTCTGGAACTGACGCAACAAGCGGCATCACATCATGTGACAGCCCGACAGTCTATTCGGGTCCCGACGGCTCGTCCATATCAATTACAGGAAAATGTACAGATAATGCAGGAAATGTTGGAACATCAACTGTAACCATCAAGTATGATTCTACTCCTCCGGTGCTCACAGTCCCATCCAGTATTGCCGTATTGCCAACTGGCCCCTCCGGTGCCATAGTAACATTTAGCAGTACAAATGGAACTGCGGCAAGCGCAACGGATGCAACATCTGGCCTTGCAGGAATTGCATACTCTCTGCCGTCAGGGTCGACGTTTCCAATTGGTGCCACTACTGTTACCGCTACGGCAAGCGACAATGCAGGAAACACTGCTACTGAAACCTTTACAGTAACAGTGCTCACACCAGCCGGAGCAATACAACAAATTATCAACAACATAAGTTCGATGAACCTGGATCACGGCACTATGACAAGCCTTGACGCAAAACTCAACGCGGCAATATCATCTCTCAACTCAGGTGACGGTAACACAGCAAAGAACCAGTTAAGCGCATTCATCAACGAGGTAAATGCACTGGCAGGAAAAAAGATAACACAAGATGATGCAGATAAATTAATTGCAGCTGCGCAAAATATCATAAACTCGATTAGCTAGGATTTTTTAAAGACAATCTCTTTGGCGACTTTCACAGAACTAACGAACTTGTGACAGAGACTCTCAGAAACCTTGGATTTTTAGAAACTAAATTCTATATAGGTCTATGAAGCATATGATTTTTTAAATTATTTTATGTCGCAGATGTAAGGTATAGCTTGCTATGTATTCTATACCGATCACTTAGAAATAACTCATAGATATCATAAAGCTCATGGCAAGAAAAATAATTTTAGGTTTAGCTATTACGCTGATCCTATTAATGCCAACCACAACGATGGTAGTACACGCACAACTAGTACAAACGCCACCGACTCCACCTCCAGACGGAGTGAACATCAAGATCACAGGAGCAGGTTCATCGTTTGTATTTCCAATAATGGACAAATGGAGAGTTATGTACCACGGACTAAATCCTGGAGTAACTATCAACTATCAGTCCATTGGAAGTGGTGCTGGTATAACACAAATGACCAAAAAAACAGTTGACTTTGGAGCTTCGGATGCCCCACTGTCACTAAGTCAACAAAAGGCAGCTCCGAATACGCTAACCTTTGTAGATTCAATTGGTGCAATTACGGTGTCTTACAACATACCAAACGGCCAAATCAAGAATGGTGTTAATCAAATCATGCCTAGTGGACTAAAATTAGATGGTCCAACTATTGCAAACATCTTTGAGGGCAAGATAATCTATTGGAATGATCCGGCCATACAAGCCAATAATCCAAAAGTTTCTCTGCCAACAGCAAAGATTACAGTGATTCACCGCTCTGATGGGTCTGGAACAACATATGCATTCACAAACTACTTGTCTAAAATTAGTAGTACTTGGAAACATGATGTTGGACAAGGAACCGTGGTTCCATGGAGAACTGGAATTGGAGGCCCTGGTAACGCAGGCGTTGCACATTATATCCAATTAACTCCATATTCAATTGGATATGTAGAACTTGCATATGCGCAACAGAATCGCATGTCATATGCATATGTTCAAAATGCCGACGGCGATAATTTTGTGGCACCAACACTAGATTCAACAAGTGCAGCGGCTAGTACTATAACGAGCCTACCTACCTCAAATGGAGATTGGAGCAAAGTTTCAATTACTAATGCACCAGGACCTAATTCCTATCCAATCGCTTCATTTACCTACATCATGGCATATCAGAACCGCGATTTAGTAAAGAACACCGACTTGAACAAAGCAAATGCTCTGCTTGATTTCATATATTGGATAGTAACAGATGGGCAGCAATATGCTTCAAAACTGTGGTATGTACAGCTTCCTCAAAACATCCAACTAGTTGACATCAACGGACTTCAAATGTTCAAGTACCATGGACAGCAGTTGTGGAATGACACAGGTTAATTCAGGTACCTAAAACACCCTGACCTTTCTTTTCTTTTTTTGATATTGCTAATGTAGATTATAGATTCAAAAGAAGAGATCGTGTGGATATGGAAGCTATGAAAACTATTTGCGCCAGATTAAAGTTGAATACCGTACACCTATGAAACAGTGATGAAATAGTGCCAGACAAGATCTGCAGAACATGTGGTGAAGAGCTGATTGGATATTCACAATGCTCTGAATGTAAAAAACCAATACAGCATATCTGTATAAAATGTGGAAAGAAGACCATAGAACGACTCCATTTGAGATGTTTTATTCATACAAAGTATGACTTTTCAGTGCCTACAAGTATTTCGTTAGCAGAGTAAATTTCAATTCTCCAAGTTAACCATAAAATACATGATTCCAAATTTTTTTCATAGCATAACAGTTCTTATGGAATCTATTTTCTACAAGGAAAAATATGATTGCCTGCAGCTAAAATTCAATGACAAACAAACTTCTTGTTCCATCTGGAGTTTTTGCAATTTTTATTTTGCTTGCAATTAGCTCAAGCGTATCAATATTAGCAGATGGTGCAACAACACAACAGTCCATATCTGCAAACACGTATGGATTTGCATTTACAGATAATTGCTGTCCAGACGCATCCCTCAATCTCAATGGCAACATCACGACAAACACAGACGGTACCATAGAACTCTCACAGCAAAGCGGCAACATTGCAATAGGTTCTACTGATTACAAACTACAATTCACGCCAAGTGGTAAAATAACCACAGAAACGGTTGGAGATGATTGCTCGTCGGGCATTACTTACCAACAGGATGGCGCGGTCAGCTTGGTTGGAAACGATGGAACAGTAATCAAAGGATCAGGAGAATATTCTTGGGGGCGGTTCCTAATTGTTCTGGAGACAAGAATTCCTTTACTAATTTCAGCGGAAAGGTGCAAGACTTGGCAGGACAAACTACGGAATTCTATACTGGTACAGATCTGTTACCAGACATCCAGTAAACTCTCATTCTTTTTTCTATACAAATCAAATAAACCAGTTTCAGACCATGTCTTGTCAGTGAATGGATTTTTAAAGAAGCAGGTGAGATCTCGACAATGAACGGACTAATGATTGGAAGGTTTCAGCCATTCCATATGGGACATCTATCAGCGATTACATTTGCCCTGTCCAAAGTGGAAAACCTCTGGATAGGAATTGGAAGCTCAAACAAGAGTCATGAAAAAAGAAATCCATTCACAGCAGACGAGAGAAAAGAGATGATCCTCTCATCACTTGACCATGAAAACGCAAAGAAAATTGAAGTATATTACGTATCAGATACAGGGGACCATGATAAATGGACGTACCATGTTGATACCATCGTACCAAAGTACGACATTGTATTTTCAAATGATGACTTTACGTTATCGCTGTACAAAAAAAGAGGAATTGAGACAATCCAGGTTCCATTGTTCCAAAGAGAAACAGTCTCTGGGACACATATACGGGAAATGATCGCTGGAGACAAGGATTGGTCAGGACTTGTTCCACAAGGAACCAAGAATGTTCTTCTGAGGATAAATGCAAAGCAAAGGCTATCCGAAATTTTATAATTTTAGAATCAGCCACTATTGTTCAAAGATTAATTTTACTTAATTTTTTGTTCTGCAAGGTAAGATGCAATAACTTGCTTGGTCGTCTTCCAAGTTTTTCCTTCCTTTATTGCATCAATTCTTCCTTTTCTAGCAAGCAGGCTCCAATAATCAGCAGAATGTGGAGTTCCTTTGGCAAGAATAGAGAGGGGCAAGAATTTCGAGCTTTTTTTGGATTCTAGTGCGGCTAAATATGTGTCAAGTGTCTGTTCAACAGATCTTGCAACAAATATCAAAAATGGCTCAAAATTGCCTTCAATATCCATCTCTTTTAATGTACGAAGATATTTTGGCTTCTCAACTTGTTTGATAACAGTAAATGGATAATCATTTCTAACCAAAAGCAAATTCATCAAGAGTCTGGCAATTCTTCCGTTTCCGTCTTCAAATGGATGTATCCAAACAAAATCATAATGGACCTGTGCTGCATGTTCTATGGGTCGCAGCTCATCTGGATTGTTATTTATCAAATGAACCAGTTCTTTCATGTGTTTTGGAATGTCATAAAAGAGAGGAGGAGTAAAACCAGAGTCATGTACTGCCAGATCATCATGTTCCCTATATCTCCCGGCAGTTACAATTATTCTGTTCATTGCCATCCTGTGAAGAGTCTTAATGTTACCTTCAGTAATTTTGTAAGTTTTGTTAAACGCGATTTTTTTTACAAGCTCAATTGCAGAAGGATGGTTTTGTGCAGCCAAGATATGGCCGATTTCTTTTCCTGCAAGTGCCTGTGGTATATTTTTTTTGCCAACTGTTACACCTCTGAGTATCAGCTCAGTCTCACCTCTTGAAAGAGTGCTTCCTTCTATTTTGTTACTATTGTATACAAAATCAATTTGCATGCGCTCCTCTATCTGTCTAATTTTGTTAGAGTCTAGTTTGCCTATGGAACCAAGCTTTCGTTTCTTTTCTAGTATCCTATAGTGGATGAGATCTGGAAGAGATGTGTATTTGGCCACGTTATAGGATAATATTATCCGATATAAAATAATATCGGATTTGTCTACCCGATATCTAGGCTCACTTCAAAATCAATCTTTGGTTAATTTTGTTGTAACTTTGGTTGTTGCGATTACTGGTTCTGCTGCAAACTTGGCTGATTATAACAAACATGACAGGGGATCTTTCTTTCAAACAATCCTGTTATCCTAAAACCAGTCCACCTTTACTGACAGAATAAGATCATGGCAGGTATGGAAAAAAGGCAAGGAGTAGATTAAACCAAGCTGCAGATCAGATGAGCGGCAAGCTAGTTTGTCGTAGAACCTAAATAATGGTCATTAATTTTAGGAAATGAAAGAATTTGGAATATCTAGTAATGTTACCCGGACCAACAAATGTTCCGGAAAGAGTAACACGTGCAATGTTTACTCACATGATAAATCACAGGAGCAAGGATTTTGTAAAATTATACGTCGATGTAGTTGAAAAGACCCAAAAAGTTTTTGATACAACAGGGGATATCGTGGCACTGAGTGCTTCTGGTACTGGTGCAGTTGAGGCCTCTGTTGTAAACATGATAAAAAAAGGCGACAAAGTAATCGTTCCAGTCAACGGAGAGTTTAGCTCAAGGCTTGCAACCATGCTAGAATGGGCAGGTGCAAACGTTATCAAGCTACAGACGCCATTTGGACAGAACGCAAGCTTTGATCAGGTAAAAGAGGCATTTGACAACAACAAAGATGTCAAGGCATTCTATGTGGTATGGAACGAGAC
>JBARDK010000148.1:0-2318 GCA_049795075.1 Nitrosotalea sp.
AGAGACCAGATGTCAACAAAATATAGCATCAAGTTTGAAACAGATTATGTCGAAGTAGAATACAGTGCAAAGCTGGTACCAGACGGGAAACGATGCAGAATGGAAAAGCCTTACTTCAAAAACATATTATTTGTAGGAGACGCAGCTGGTAGGGGCATATTTGTAGGTCCCAGAATAGAGGGGCTCAATGTTGGAATTGATGATGCAGTAAGAGCGGCAAATGTAGTTGCAAGAGCGTTAGATAAAGGCAACTTTACAGAAAAATATCTTGGCGAATACTATTCACAGTCAGTAGAAGAGAGTCCCTATACTCATGACTTGAAAGCAATAGATAAAGACTATCTAAAGATATTTCTTGATGCCGCAAAAGAAGTTCCAAAGGATATGATCAGTTCAAAATATGGCCTAGTCGTAAAGATGATGTCAAGTGATACTCTGAGGAGCTTTGCAGTAGGATTTGCAAACATTCTAGGATATGAAAAACTATTACCAATCATTGAAACTGTTGACACCTATGTTAAGATACCAACCGAACTTGCAGAAAGATTAGGCAAGAGCATGTCTGCGTCTTATACTCCAACCCTCCCATCCATTGCACAAAGGGTCGCGAAATTAAAATTTAACGATGACAGTATTTCACATATCAAGGTACTAAAGCCCACCAGTGAATTCATGAAAAAAATGGTAATTTTGTGTCCTACAAGATGTTACTTCATTGAAAAAGATGGAGTCATGATACAACATGAAGGATGTGTTGAATGTGGCACTTGTTCAGAGGAGACAGACTGGAAACACCCTCGTGGAGAGAATGGAATCAATTACCAATATGGATAGACGGCACTAATTATTTCAAAATTTACGCTGTTATTCTTGTCTTTTCCTTTTCAGTTTTTCTTAGATCTTCGTACGCTTCCCTAATTTCTGAATAAAAGTCATCCATCCTTGGTTCAATGATGGTATAAGCAATGTAAAAGTCCTCAGCTTCTTTTATGTATCGCGCTACTTTTTCCTGTCCAGAAATCTTTGAAATGAATCTCATGTTGTTTAATCTATCTGCCAGTTTGATCACTTTGACATCATAATCGGATTTCGTTAAAACGTTGCAATATTCACGAAACCTCTCAAATTCACGTTCTTTGTCAGTCAATCCAGGGTAAATTTCTAGTGGCTTTGTTTTCAGAGTTGAAGCCGTTTTGTAAACATACTCACCGAATCTATGGCTGAAATATGCATCAAAACCGTATGATTTTGATGCATGCAGATCTAAGATTCGGTCATTGTCTTCCATCACGTCATGTAGTATTGCAGAGACTATCTGAATGGTAGTCATTGGTTTGTTGGCCCGCTTGTAATGCCTAATCACGTTTATTGTTACTGGGAATATATGAGTCTCAAGAAATGATGACATACCATCTTCTCTTCTAACTCCAGAATGGACCTCCTCTGCCAAATGTATAGCACTTTCAATATAGCTATCAATGTGGATTTTTGCTTCTTTTTCTATGAACAGCAGAAAATCTTTCTTCTTAACAGACTCTATCATGGAATAATGTTTCACTTGATCATTGAAAAATATGATCTTTTACGGTTCTGTATAATATGAGGGACACGCCTGCAATTTTTCTCCCTGTAAAGGTCGGGACATGACTAAGAACAAGTGAAATTATTGATTTGATTTACTAGATTATTGTATTGACTTACTAGTCCATTGTAATAGTCGTATTGTGCCTGAGATGTGGCAACGCTAGGCATATTCTGCAATTCAGGATTCATGGCATCAAGTTTCTGTTGTAATGCTTGATATTGTTGAAGTTGAATATCTGTACAGGTTGACATTTTACTCCAAGAAGCTTGTCCTTCTGCTGCGGTATGGCATCCAATACCAAATTGGTCATGATTTACTCCTTCAAAGACACATTGGCTTCCATAACAAGCATACGCACCAGCGTAATGAGCATAGTATAGAAGATTCATTTTGTGACCTGTATCGCTCATCCACGAGTCAATATTTTGGTGAAAATCTCCACTTGACAAACCCATTTCTTGTTTTGTTTCATAACCCAGTGCATTTTCAGCTACGTACTCATTATCGGCAAATCCAAATTGCGATTTAATCGAATAAGGGCAAGTGCCAGTAGTTGGATTTACATGATCTAAGTAGCCATAATCATACATGTCTTTTGCACGTGCAAGACCAAGATTAAATGCACGTTGATCGAATGTTATTGGCTTTACACCGTTGTTTGTCCGTATTGTGTTAATGTAATCTATCGCTTGTTGAGAATCTGCTATGCTAGTTTGTTGTGGTTGGGTAAATT